>WRHT01000106.1 GCA_009783115.1 Desulfovibrionaceae bacterium
AAAGTCCATATTATAGCAAGTTGTCGCGGAAAAATCCAGCCTCGGGCCGCAGGGGAGTTTAATCCGCGAAATGCTTATCGCGTTGTTGCCCGCCATCCTTGCTTTCCGCTGCGGCTCTGGGTATAGATGGGGCGAGCGGCGATGGGGCGGCGCGCAAAGGTTCATGTCCGGGCGCGGTGTTCAAAGAATATGGGGCCGTGGGGTGGAATGTGAAAATATCTGAACTTCTGGCCGCTTCAGTTCGTCCTTTTTATTCTCTGGAATTTTTCCCGCCCCGGGAAGAGGCGCAGCTACCGGATTTTTTCGCGGCAGCGGATAAGCTCAGGGCCTTAAACCCGCTCTTTGCCTCGGTCACTTATGGGGCTGGCGGAGGCCGCCAGGCCGATACCCTGGAGATTTCCAGGGCCTTGAAAGAGCGCCTGGGTTTTGAGCCGATGCCCCATTTGACCTGCGTGGGCTCCAGGCGGGAGGGGATCGCGGTTTTTTTGGAGCGGCTTCGCGCCTTGGGCATTGATAATGTTTTGGCCTTGCGTGGAGACGCGCCCAAGGCGGCGCGGCCTGAAGACCCGCCGTACGACTGGTCGGGCGATGATTTTCAGCATGCCTCGAACTTGGTGGCCTTTATCCGGGAGCGTTTTTCCGATTTCTGCGTAGGCGTGGCCGCATATCCTCAGCCGCATCCGGAATCCGCCTCCAGGGAGCTGGATCGTTTTTATACCATGAAAAAACTCTCTGCCGGCGGAGATTTCCTGATCACCCAGCTTTTTTTTGAATTGCGGGAATACCTGGATTTTGTGGCTGAAATGCGCGCCCTGGGGCTGGATAAGCCGGTGATCCCAGGAGTATTGCCGGTACAAAGCCTGGAATCCCTGCGCTATGTCACGGGACTGTGCGGCGCTTCCGTTCCCGTGGATTTTCAGCGGGAATTGGAAGAAGCCCAGGCCCGCGGCGGGCAGGCCGCGGTGCGTGAACTGGGGGCGCGCCGCGCGGCCGTCCAGACGCGCGAACTTATCGCCGCCGGAGCGCCGGGGGTGCATTTATATACCCTGAACAAGGCGGATCTCTGCCTGAAAATAGCCGAACTGGCGAGAATTTAGAATCCGCCGGGGCAGCCCTGGGGCACACCCCATAAAAATCCTGGTCAATCCAATAAAGTCTTTTGCCTTTAGCTATTTTACCTGATATTATCCTTAATTGGACCATGTCCCAAAAGGGGCTACGCGGCGATATTGCCGTGGCCGGCCGGCGTGGCGCAAGAAGCCAGGCGCTCGTAAGGGGTTGATATTATGGATCTCTCCGAAAATTATATACGGATGGAAGTGGATAAATGCATCGGGTGCAACCGCTGTATCCGCGAGTGCCCGATTGAAACGGCCAATATAGCCTATCAGGATGAAAGCGAAAATATAAAGGTACGCATTGATCCGACCCAATGTATTCTTTGCGGTACATGTATTGATGTTTGCGACCATGGCGCCAGGCATGTCAACGATGATACGGAGCGTTTTTTCAAAGACCTCGAGGCCGGCGTCCGTATTTCCGTAATGGCTGCGCCTTCCATCCAGACGAATATCCCACAATGGAAAAAATTGTTTACATGGCTGCGTGGCAATGGCGTCACATCAGTATATGACGTCTCATTAGGAGCGGATATATGTATATGGGCGCAGTTGCGGCTGTTGGAAAAAGAACCTAGACCTATAATAACACAGCCATGCGCGGCCATTGTTTCTTATTGCGAACGGCATAACCCTGAACTTCTTAATTTTTTGTCGCCGGTACACAGTCCGATGGCCTGCGCGGCCATATATATGCGCCAAAAAGGCATACAAGAACCTATAGCATCCATATCTCCGTGTATTGCAAAGATTGTTGAACATCGCTCAACGCAACTTGTGCAATACAACATTACCTTCAAACAGCTTAATCAATATCTGGAAGAGCATAATATAGCCATGCCTGATGAGGATAGCGGATTTGATCATGACAGCGCCGGGCCGGGAACGCTCTTTCCCCTTCCTGGCGGACTGCGTGAGAATCTTGATTTTTTTACCGGAAAAGCCCTGCACGTGGAAAAGAAAGAAGGTTCAGATGTTTTGAAATATCTGGATCAGTATGCCTTGACCAGCCCCGAACATCTGCCTGATGTCTTTGATGTGCTGCATTGCGCCAATGGCTGTCTCCTCGGGGCGGCGACCGACAAAGAACAAAATATTTTCAAGCTGCACAAGCAGATGCATGCGGTGCGTTCCGGCGTAACCGGCGATCTGCGCCGCGGCCTGGAAAAACTTGCGGAATATGACCGGGAGCTGCGCCTTGAGGATTTCCTGCGCTCCTATACCGTTTTTCCCCAGAAATATCCCGAGGTATCCGAAGAAGCCATTGAAAATGCCTTCATGCAGATGCACAAAACCGATGCCGGCAAGCGCCTGGTCAACTGCGGGGCTTGCGGATCGGAATCCTGTCTTTCTATGGCGCGTAAAATAGCCCTTAACGTGAATATCCCCATGAATTGCGTTATCGCTGCCAGGGACGAGGCCCAGAAAGAGCAGGCGCGCAATGCCGAATATGTGGCCCTTATGCAGAATATTGGCGATAACCTTTTATCCACCGCGGATGAAAATTACACCGTACAGGTGAGAGAATCTCTGCGCAGGCTCAGCGATACGGTGGGATGCCAGGCCGTGGCCATCTGGAACAGGTGTTTTGACGGAAAAAGAGAGAGCTTTATCAGGATTAACGGATGGTACGGAGATAACCCAGACGGGATAGCCATTTTGGGTGAATGGCCCGACGATTGGGTTGATAAGCTCAAACAGGGCGAGCGCGTCCTGGTCAACTCACGTAAGGAGAAACCCGGCCTTTTCCCGGACGCGGTAACAACGCTGTTTATCGTTCCCGTGCATATCCGGGGAGAATTCTGGGGATTTATTGATGCCATCAGCGTCGAAGACCGGACTTATTCAAGGGAAGAGGCCGCGCTTTTGGAAGCCTCCGG
The DNA here is from genome assembly GCA_009783115.1 of Desulfovibrionaceae bacterium. The sequence continues at coordinate 2,999 of WRHT01000106.1, forward strand.
GGTTCTCCTCATTTCCGGTATACTGGAGCGGATGCTTAATAAAAATTTGGTTTCAGCCAAGGAGGACGCCTTGGCCGCCTCGCGGGCCAAAAGCGAATTTCTTTCGCGCATGTCGCATGAAATCCGTACGCCCATGAACGCTATTATCGGCATGACGCATATGGGGGCCGTGGCCAAGGACAATGAACGCAAAGACTACTGCCTTGGAAAAATTTCCGTCGCCTCGCAGCATTTGCTGGGGGTGATCAACGATATCCTGGACATGTCCAAGATTGAAGCCGGCAAATTTGAGCTTTCCTATATCTGGTTCAACTTTGAAAAAATGCTTCAGGATATTTCCAATGTTATCGCCTTCCGCATGGATGAAAAAGAGCTGAACTTCACCGTGCATATTGACCAGCATATTCCGGATATGCTTGAAGGCGATAATCAGCGGCTGGCGCAGGTCATAACCAACTTTTTATCCAATGCCGTCAAATTCACCCCCAAAAACGGGCATATCAAGCTGGGAGCCAAACTGCTCAAACAAAAAGATTCCCTATATAACATACGCATAGAAGTCGCCGATAGCGGCATCGGCATCGCGGACGCTGATAAAGAGCGTTTATTTCAGGCCTTTGAACAGGCGGAAAGCGGAACAGCGCGCAAGTATGGCGGAACAGGCCTGGGCCTGGCCATATCCAAACGCATCATCGAGATGATGGGTGGATCCATATGGGTGGAATCAGTCCTGGGACAGGGTTCATCCTTCTTTTTTGACTTCAAGGCGCAAGGGCGGGCGGCCGAGGAAGACAAACAGCCGCACTGGAGCCATACTCCCAAAATACTGGCGGTAGACGACGACCCGGATACCCGCATGTTCTTTTCCGTGGTGGCGGAGCAACTGGGCATCCATTGCGATACGGCCCAAGGTGAGGATGAGGCGCTGGCGTTGTTGGAAAAAAACAACGACTATGATGTTCATTTTATTGACTACAACCTGCCGGGCATACACGGGGTCGCCCTGGCCCACAAAATGCAGAGCGTCCTGAAAAAAGACCTCCACATCGTGCTTATTTCCGGCCTGGATAGAAGCAGCATAGAAAGTGAGTGCGAGACCGCCCATATAGATCATTTTTTGACCAAGCCGCTTTTTCCGGCCTATATACGCGACGCCGTCAATGATTACATGGGGATGAAAAAAACCGCCGCCGCCGTGGAGTCCGACAATAACGAAGGCTGCTTTACCGGGCGCCGGATTTTGCTGGCGGAGGATATAGAGATCAATCGTGAGATTTTTATCGCGCTGCTGGACGGCACTTGCCTGGAAATTGAAAGCGCCGAAGACGGCCGGGTGGCCCTGGAGAAATTCAAGGCCTCGCCGCAGTCATACAACATGATTCTCATGGATGTGCAAATGCCTGAAATGGACGGCTATGAGGCCTCCGTAGCCATTCGCGGCCTTGATCTGCCATATGCCAGGGAAATTCCCATAGTCGCGATGACCGCCAATGTTTTCAAGGAAGACATTGACAGATGCCTGGCCAGCGGCATGAACGACCATATCGGGAAACCCATCGATCAGGATATTCTCATGGGGAAATTGCGCAAATACCTTGGACGTCAAACGCCGGACGGCCAGCCGCAGGCGTAATGAATTTTTTACGCCGCTAATAAAACCCCGTTCGCGAAATGCCGTATATCATGACGTCGGCAGTAATCCCGCGCCGCGTTCAAGGCCAGCGTCTTTCTTTCCCGCATCTCCCGTTCGAACTGAAAAAGGGCTTCGGCAAGGCAGGCGGCGGTTGGCCTGACCATAAACAGGGAGCCGTTCCGCAATGGAGCGAGTTCTTCCCGCATGAATCCCTCTTGGGCGCAGATAGCGGGCACCGCCATGGACGCCGATTCTATGACCAGCCCTGAGGGACGGTAGCGGGAATACGCCTCGGCCGTGTATGGGATAATCATGGCCGTGAACGAGGCCATGTTCCGGTAGTAGGCGCGTTCGTCCAGGTAATGGGTATTAAGGTTTATCCGGCCCGGGAAAGTATGGCTCAGGTCGTGCAAAGCAAGTACGACAGGATGAATTTGCGTATCAGTGGGAGTCGCCTGGATGGCGAAACGCCCCTGTCCTCCTTGGGCCAGATAGCGTGTGAGCGCCGAAGGCAGAATATGCAGGTTTTTCCCCGGTCGCCAGTCCCCAGCCATGCCAAAGAGCGGCTCTGCCGGGCAGGTGTGGTTGTGATAGCCCTCGGGGCGCTCCGGCAAGGGAGTGGGCATTGTTGGACATTCCCTGCCCATAAGAGTGGTCAACATCTCGCCTACAGAATTGGAACCTCCGAACAAGCGCGCCTTGGGGCAGCCGCGTAATAGTGAGCAGGCGGTCTCCAGGCGGGATTGGCATTGGGGCGTGCCGTCAACCCCCAGCATGAGGTTCAAGGCCAGATAAGGTCTTTGATTTTCCGTAATAGACG
>WRHT01000107.1 GCA_009783115.1 Desulfovibrionaceae bacterium
CCGGGGGCAAGTCAAAAAGCAGGGCCGCGGTGCGGCTGTGGATGTCCTCGCCCCGGCGGAAGGCTTCCAGCAGGGTGGGGTCCTGGGAGAGGTGGGCCAGGACGCGCAGTTCGATCTGCGAATAATCGGCGGAGACCAGGAGTTGCCCTGGGGCGGCGGTGAAGCAGGCGCGCATGCGCCCGCCCTGTGAGCCGCGCACCGGGATGTTCTGCAGGTTGGGGGAGCTGGAGGAGAGCCGGCCGGTAGCGGTGGAGTTCTGGTTGAAGCTGGTGTGCAGCCGCCCCTGGGCGTCCGCCAGCCTGGGCAGAGGCTCCAGGTAGGTGGAGCGGAGCTTTTCCAGCTTGCGGTAATCCAGGATGAGCCGGATGATCGGGTGCCGGCCCTGGAGTTTTTCCAAGGCGTCGACGGCGGTGGAGATTTGCCCGCCTGCGGTTTTACGGGCCTTGGGCAGATCCAGCAGAGAATACAGCACCTCGCCCAGTTGACGCGCGGAGCGAATGTTGAATTCCCGGCCCGCGGACGTGTAAATGCCGTTGGTCAGGCGATCCAGTTCGGCCTGGGATTCATCCAGAAAGGTTTTGAAGGCCGCGAGGTCAATGCCCAGGCCGCGCCGTTGCATATCCAGCAGTACCGGGATCAGGGGCATTTCCATGTTCAGGAGCAGTTTATCAAGTTCGTTGGCCTTGAGCTGGACCTCCAGGTTTTTTTTCAGGTCCAGGGCCAAGGCGCTGGGCAAGGTTCCTGGCCGGGATTCTCCTTCCCCCCAGCGCAGGATTAGCCTGGAGAAGGCGTAGTCATATTCTTCAGGGTTGATCAGCCAGGCCGCCAAGCTGGGGTCAAATATTCCGGCCACGGGCAGACGGCGCAGTTCCGGGCAGGTTTCGCACAGGCGCTTGAATTCCGGGGCGACCAGCGCCGGGCGGGAGGCCAGATCCTCCAATAGTCCGGGGGCCAGGGTTCCCTCCGCATCGGAACAGATAAATTCCCGCTGCCCGTCGCCAAGGAGCAGGCGTTTATCCTGCCCGCTCCCGCCGGCCTCCCGCCAAGGCAGCAAGGCTAGGGGCGCGTCTGGCGGCAGATCCGTTTTTTTCCGCCATTGGGCGGGTTCCGGACGGGCGTCCGGGATGAAAGCGGCCTGTTCAAAGAGGATCCCTTGTCTAGCTTGGCTCAAATCCGGCGTCCAGGCATCCGGGGCATAGCGTTTTTCAAGATTGGGAGGAACTGGCGTTTCCGGGGGGGCGGCGGGAATAGGTGGCGGAACAGTGGGATCGGATGGAGCCGGGGGAGCGGCGGAAGCAACGTAGGCTGCGGGGCTGTTTGGGCCGCCATGAAAAGCCTGCCCGAGCCTGGGCGCTGTCCCGGAACCGGAGGTGCCGTCCTTTTCCAGGGCCAGGCGATCCAGGCGGCGTATGGAAAGAAATTCACGCTCCAGGGAGCGCAGCTCGTAGGTCCGCAGCAAGGGCAGGAGTTCCTGCTCTATGGGGGCCGTGAGGCGCAGATCTTCCAGGCGGATCTCCGGGCAGCGATTTTCTTGCAAGGTGGTCAGCTTCCTTGACAGAAAGGCCAGATCCTTTTGCCCTTCCAGTTTTTTGCGCAAGGCCGGCGGCACGGCCTCCAGGCGGCCGAAGATATCCTCCAGGCCGGTGAATTCGCGCAGCAGGCTGGAGGCGGCTTTGGGGCCGATGCCGGAGATTCCGGGGATATTGTCGCTGGAATCGCCCACCAGGGCCTGGTAGTCGGGCCAGCGTTCCGGTCCGAAACCCTGCTCGCGCACAAAATCCTCCAGAGTCAGCAGGCGATCCTCCTTGCCCGCCGGGTCCCAGATGCTCACTTTGGACGAAAGACATTGGCGCAGATCTTTATCCGCTCCCAGGATGCACACCGGCCTGGCGTCGGAAAAACGCCGGGCCAGAGAGGCGATGCAGTCGTCGGCCTCGCAGTCCTCCGAGATCACCAGGGGCAGCCCTAGTGAGCGGATCAGGGCGCACAAAGGTCCGATCTGCGCGGACAGCGGCTCCGGGGTGACCTGGCGGTTGGCCTTGTATTCAGGGTAAAGGCGGTGGCGGAAGTTCCGCCCCCGGCCGTCCAGCACAAAGGCGAAATAGGCCGGGCTTTCCTCCCGGAATATTTTAAAGATGAGGCGCAGCACCATGTACAGGGCATTGGTAGGCATCCCGTCGGAGCGGGTCATGCTTTGGTTGGCGTAATAACCGCGAAAGATATAGGCCGATCCGTCCATCAGGAAAAGCGGTTCTTCACGCAAGTCCAGGAGTCTGCGTAAAGAAGAAGGCGGGCGCTGGGCTTCATTGGGCATGGGGCCTCCGTAAAAGCGCGGGTTTAGCGTCCGCGTCTTGATATTTATCCTGATTCTGCCTTGATCCGTGGCGGTTGTCCATACTTGTCCGAGTGGCGGCTCATTCAGCCAGGCACGTTTATTGCTTCATTCCGGAACGGGAGTTGCCGTCCCCCGTGATCCTTGAGGGGAGCTATTTTGTCCACGTTGTCGCGGGTGAAAAATTTTCCTGTTTCCGGAGCGAATCATGCCGAAGAAAAATATCCATGCCGTGTCATCGGGCCGGATTAGCGCGCTGGTCTTAGCCTTGTTGGCAGTTTTCGTCTCTGCCTGCGCCGGGTTTCAGGATGATCCTGAACGCCGTGTCCTGCCTTTGTCCGACAAGACCGGCCGGACTGACCCTGGCTATGTGCAGTACCTGGAACGCCAATCCATGCTAGACCATGCCTCGCGTCTTTCAAAAATAGTTTCCGGTTCCAACCTGAACTGGCAGAACGCGGCAGCGCGGCCTTCGCCGGATGAGCTCCTGAATAAAGGCAATGTCTGGCTGCATATCCATCCGCAAAATCTTTTAAGTTCCGCGCAAGACCCGCCCCTGCGCCAATTGGGCCAGGAAAAGGTCTGGAACATCCTGAGAGATACGGGCATCAACGGGCTTTACCTGGCCCCTACGGGCAGCGGGGGTGGCCTCTGGGATCATGAACGGCGTTTTGAGGCCAACGGCAATGATGACATCATCCAGTACACCTTTCCCAAAAATATAGGATCTGAAGAGGATTACGCCGGGATCCTCCGGCAGGCCGAAGCGCGTAAGATGCTGTTGGGCGGGGATCTTTTGCCTCTGGCCGGGGGTATCGGCCCGGATTTTTTTCTTTCCGCCCAGAATGTGCGCGATTACCCCGGCTTATACTGTATGTTTGAAGTGCCGGAAGAATTTTGGAGTCTGCTTCCTCCCAGCCGGAACAACAACGGCGCCGACTGGCACGTCATTCCCATGAATGAGGAGGAGGTGCGCCGCTTGTCCGAGAAAAAACTGATCCCGGAAAAAATGCTTCAGGATGACCTGCCCTACGTGCCGCAGAGCGGCTGGGCCGTCACCGATGAAGTCCGCGGGCTGGACGGGAACCTGCGCCGCTGGGTTTACCGCTATGCTTACAACTACAAGCGGCCGCTGCTCAATATTTACGATCCCAGCCAGGCGGCCCGCAAGGTGCTGAACGGCAGCCTGATTTACCAGGTTGGTATCCTGGGCAACGCCTTGGCCGGCTATCAGACCGCCCCTCTTATCGGCCTGGATGCGGCCGGCAAGCATGAACCGGATATCACCGGCGCTTCCAACTATGCGGCCAGCTTCCAGCTGGCCGGCGACCTGGCCCGCCAGAGCCGTTCCTACGGCGGCTGGACCTGGATGCAGGACGAATTGCCCCTGCCTCTCCTGCGCGAAGTCATGCAAAGCGGCCCGGATTTGGTCAAGGACAGCGTTTTCAGCCCGGCGGTGGAACATGCCCTGCTCACCGGCAAAACTTTCCTCCTAGGCTTTATGCTGGATGAAGCCATTAAGGAAAATATCGATTTCCGCCGCTTGGTGCATACCTCCAGCGGCCCTTATGGCGTGGATTACACCCTCCCCCACCTGCGCTATATGTCCAGGCTGTCGGAATTGGAGGAAGAAGACTGGTCCGGGGAATCACAGGCCTCCAAGGTTTTTTTCGAAACGCCTGGGCGTTCCGCCGGCCGTGGGCTGGATTTTCTGGCGGCGCGGGAAAATTGGCACAGGCGGGCGGAAAATGAAAAGAGCCTGGATAACAGTCTGGCGGAGATTATCCTGTACGAAACCCTGGGCCAGGTGCGCGGCAAGGCCCAGCCTCCGGCGGGCGGCGGCCGGATGCAGGCGGTTTTTGAGGATTCCACCCTCTACACCACCCCAGCCGGTCTGGCCTCTCTGGCCTTGGGGATTGCGCCGGAACGCTCGCCCAATGCCGGGGAACAACAGGAGATCCGGCGCGGGCACATGCTTCTGCAATTTTTCAAGGCCATGCAACCGGGAATTTTCATGCTGGGGGGCCAGGATTTGCTGGGAACCATGCCCCTGTCTTTTAACCGGCTTTTGCCTTCCGATCCGTTGAAAAACTGGGATAAAAAGCTGGTTCCCATGGGCGCCTATGCCCTGAGCAGCGGATCCGATGGGAGCGTGCTGAACGGGCAAAGCCTGCCCAAGGCCGTGAACCTTTACGGTCCCCTGGATGCCCAGGCCCTGAATTCTTCTTCCGCCCTGAGGGAGCTGGGCGAAATACTTTACCTGCGCCGGACCCTGGGCGTGGATAAAGGCGTATTCATAGGGCGTCTCCCCGCCAGCGGGACGGGGATGATCGCCACCGTCACCCGTCTTACCCAGGGCAGCGCCTTTACCGTGAACGGTGACGCCGCGTATATTATAGCCATCTGCAATTACAACCGGGAAGCCGGCAAGGAAAGGCTGGATCTGGCCAGAGTCCCGGATTTCGCGGCTATGACGGGGGAACCGGCCATCTCGCTGCTCTATGGAGACATCGGAAATATCAAGAGGGAGGGCAATACCCTCAGCCTGAACGCCCCGGGCTGGTCCAAGGCCTTGATCCTGGTGGAAAGCCGTCCTGACGGTAAGAGCCGGGCTAAGGTTCCGCAAGCGGAGCTGGCTGAACTGCGCCCCGCCCCTTTGCCGTAAAATTGCCCCTAAACTTATTTGTCTCCCGGCCGAAAAGGCGGATAGACGGCGTATTTCCGCCGTATTCAACCAAGGGGAGGCAATCATGGCAGACTCAACGTCCGCTGCCCTGGGAGGGTTGGCGGCTTCCGCCGCCAAGGCGCAATTCGGCGCCCAGGTTGTCACCAAGACCCTGGACAAGATGAACCAGTGGGGGAGCAAAGGCGGCAACGCCGGCCTGTCCGGCATGGCTCAGACCTATGACTTCTCCAAGGAAGTATTGTCCGCGGTTTACGGGGGCAAGGGAGCCATCGCCAGCCTGATGGGCTGAATGGCTTAGTTTGTCAATCCGGGGAGGCGGGAGCCTCCCCGGCCCCTTGGAAGATCAAGCTGATTACTTAATCTCGGTTTTCCACAGGCCGTGCAGGTTGCAGCAAGCTATAACAGACAGGGGCTGGTCATCTGAAAAACTG
>WRHT01000108.1 GCA_009783115.1 Desulfovibrionaceae bacterium
CTTGGATAAAAAAGGATAAGCCGCAGATGGCCCAGGCGGCTATTTTTTGGCCTGGAAGTAAACCAGGCGCTGTTCCCAGGAGTCCCGGACCGTTCCGGATCCGGCCTGCTTGATCATTTCCTCGCATACCGCCTCGGCCTTGCTCCAGTCTCCGGCCTGTTCGGCCATTTCCACCACCAGGTAATTGATCAGGGATCTTTCTTGAGGCGAGGCTTGCGGGAGCATCATTTCCAGGCGTGCGATACCCTCGGCGGGTTGTCCAAGTTTACCTAGTGTTTCGGCCTCTCCCAGTCCGACAACGATGCCCAGGGGGGTGTTGGCCGGGGCGGAAAGACGTCTCCAGGCCCGGAGGGCTGTTTCATGTTCGCCCTGCCCGGAGGCGCTATGCGCCAGAGCCAGGATGGCCGCGTTTTTCATCCGTTCATCCGTCTTGAGGGCGAATTCTTCCAGTTGGGATAATTTATCCGGGCTTTCAGGCAGGATGATGATTCTGCCCAAGGCTTCCTCCCGGTCTTTACTCCGGTTTCCGGCCAGGTGGTTCCAGATCCCGACCGCGAAGATCAGCAGAATCAGCCCGATGAGGGAAAAAAAGATCAGCCTGGAGCGGGCCACCAGGAATTCCAGCAAAGGCGAGGCTTCTCTGGAAACCTCGGACTGAATGGAATCCAGCAGGGTTTGTTCATGCTTCCGGTTGGGTTCGCTGGGTGTTGTTCCGGATTTTTGGGCGCTCTTGCTCATGGCTGTGAGGATCTCCTTCGATGAGAAACCATCTTCTTAAACGCCTGGAGGAAAAAAGTCAAAAATATCCTGTTGACCGGGAACAACGTCTTGTTTACACCTGAGACAACACAAAGGATATACTGGCTAATTGACTATTTTACAAGCCGCCTGCATTATGAACGGTAATATTTCCCCTTCGACCCAGGCTGTTAAATATGCCGGATCCAAACTGAAATTGTTGCCTCATATACTGTCCATGTCTCAAAAAGTAAGCGAAAATATAAATAATGTTGCGGTATTTGACGGTTTTTCAGGGTCCACCCGCGTCAGCCAGCTTTATGCCAAAAGCGGTTATACGGTGTACGCCAATGATTCAGCGTCCTATTCCCAAGTGTTCAATACGGCTTTTTTATTGAACAGCAAACCGCCCGAATCTTATCAGGGGTTAATAGACCATTTGAACGCCCTGAAACCTGTGGAGGGATGGTTTACCGAGCATTACGGCGGAGACGCGTTTCACAAGGCGCCGAGGAACGGAGACGGATTGAAGAAGCCGTGGCAGAGAAAAAACACGGCCAAGCTGGACGCGATACGGGAGGAGATAGACAGGCTGAATCTTGATGAAGTCAGCAGGGCCGTGGCCCTGACCAGCCTGATATTGGCCCTGGACCAGGTGGACAGCACCCTTGGGCATTTTGCGGCCTATTTGAATGACTGGTCCGCGCGCTCATACAGGAATATGCGTTTGGAAGTGCCGGCTTTGTGGGTCAATGAACGCCGGAATGTGGTGATGCGTGAAGATATCTTCGATGCGCTCAGTAGATTGCCCGACAACATAATCATCGCCTATTTCGATCCTCCGTACGGCTCAAATAATGAAAAAATGCCGCCTTCCAGGATCAGGTACGCCTCCTATTACCATATCTGGACCACCATATGCCTGAATGATCGCCCGGATCTTTTCGGAAAGGCCGGGCGCCGGGCGGATAGCTCAGACATGATCGCGGGTTCGGTATTTGAAGATTTCAGAAAAGGCGCGTCCGGAAGATTTGTCGCTACCGAAGCCCTGGAAAAACTGATTAAAGAAACCAGGTCGGATTATATAATTTTGTCGTATGGTTCAGGCGGACGGGCAACGGTCGATGAATTGAACGAGGTCTTGAATATGTATGGAAAAATTGTTGAAATGAAAAAAATAGATTATAAGAGAAATGTTATGGCTACAATGAAATGGACTAATGACTGGATCAAAGATGTTGCGGGGAAAAATTATGAATATCTGTTTATGATGGAAAGAATATAATGTTGACCGGTATCTCCAGCCTGGCTCTCCTGGGCGGAAGTTTCAATCCGCCGCATTTCGGGCATTTGCGCCTGGCCTTGGAGATGTTTGAAGCCTTGCGTCCGGATCGCCTGGACTTTGTGCCGTGCGCCGTGCCGCCGCACAAAGAGGCGCCGTCGCTCCTTCCCTTTGATTGGCGTTGCGCCATGCTGGAGGATAGCCTGGCCGCCCTGCCTTTGCCCTTGCGTTTCGGGGTGAACCGGCTGGAGGCGGATTTGCCGGGGCCATCCTTTACCTGCGTCACTCTGCGCGCTTGCCGGCGCGCGCATCCCGGCGCGCGCCTTTATTTTATCCTGAGCGCTGGGGACCTGGCCGGGCTGGACAGTTGGAAAGACTGGCGGGATTTGCCGGATCTGGCAATTCTGGCGGTGGCCTCCCGTAACGGGGAGGAAGAGGACCAAGTGGCCAGCGCCCTCTCCCGTCTATGGCCGGATTGTTCTCCCGCCAGGCCCCGGACCGGCGGGGGGCTTAGTTTTACCCTTTTCGCGGATCGTGAAATATGTTATATCCCGATCACCCGCCTGGACGTCAATTCTTCGCTCATTCGCGCTCTTTGGCTGTCAGGCCGGGAGATTGATTTTCTTGCTCCGGCGGCGGTGCGCGACTTTTTGGCCAAAAGGGCTGGGGACGTGCGGCGTTGTTGGGTGTAAGCTGTAATTGGAGGTCAGGATGTCGCAAACCCAGATTTTTTCCGTGCCGGCTTCAGTAACGCAGAACATCGCCCGGGCCAAGGCTTTTTTGCATAAAGGGGAAGCCATACGGGCGGTAGAGGCGGTCATGGCCGCCCTGGATCTTTTTGATCCCAAGAAAATCGTGGGCAAGGGCAAATATGAGACAGAAATCCTGCTCATGGAGGTTGTGGTTGATCTCAGCAACAGCCCCAAGATCGCGGCTTTTCTCAAGTCGGTCACCAAGAGCAAGGAGCCGCGCATTGCCTATGTTCCTGGACAGGAAGAGCAGTTAGCCGCGATTCTGCCGCTGATTCTTAAAGCCCTCAAGGAAGAGGTGGAAAAAGAGGAGCAGGAGGTATCCGGCAACAGCGATGAACGCAAGGCTGCCCTCTGGAGGAAGGGCACGGAAATGCTCAAATCCGGAAATGTTCCGCGGGGCAAGGCCCTGCTGCGCCGCCTGGCCGAGGAGTACGGCGATGAGCAAGGAGTTTACTTCATGGTTGGCGAAGCCTTGTTTCAGGCCGAGTTGGGGGCGGACGCGGTGGAATTTCTGGAAAAATCCATGTCGAAAGATCCGGGAGAAATCAAGGTGTATGGCTATCTGGCCAATGTCTATACGGAGATGCGCGAATTCCCCAAGGCTGAGCGTATCTATAAGCTGGTGCTCAAGCGTTTCGGTAAAAATTACAAGACCTTGCTGAGTTTCGGCAACCTTTATAAGGCCTGGAACAAGCGCGATGAGGCTTTTGTCATTGCCCAGATGGCCTTGCGTGAAGCTCCGGGCAATCCTGAGGCCGAAGCCCTGTACAAGTGGGCGGATCGGTGAATGATTGATTACCGGGCGGAGCTGAATCCGGCCCAACTGGAGGCGGTTAACGCCCTGGAAGGCGCGGTGCTGGTGATTGCCGGCGCCGGCAGCGGCAAGACCCGCACCATTGTTTATCGCCTGGCCAGACTGGTTGAGAGCGGCGTTCCCGCCTCCTCCATCCTGCTCCTGACCTTTACCCGCAAGGCGGCGCGGGAGATGCTGGAGCGGGCCGGGCGGCTCCTAGGCCGGCAAGAGGAACGCGGGGGCGAGGCCTGGGTGCAGGGAGGCACTTTTCACAGTTTCGCCTATATGGTGTTGCGTCTCTTCCAGCCTGAAGGATACGGGCGCGCCGCCACCGTGCTGGATGCCGATGACGCCTTGGGCCTGCTGCAAATTTGCCGGGAGGATTTGCGCCTGGGCAAGGATGACCGCTCCTTCCCCCAGGATCGCGCCGTTATGGCCATCCTGAGCAAGAGCCGCAACCGCGAACAGGCCTTGGAAGAGATCCTGCGCAGGGATTTTTCCCATCTCCTTCCCCACGCCGATAAATTGGCCCTGCTGGGGAACGCTTATGCCGCCATGAAGCGGGAACGCGCCCTTCTTGATTACGACGATCTCCTGTTTGAACTGGAAAATCTTCTGCGGCGGCGGCCCGAGGCCCTGAACTGGTGCCGCCGCCGGTACCGTTACCTGATGGTGGACGAGTTCCAGGACACCAACCTGGTGCAGGCCCGTCTGGCCGCCTTGCTGGCCGGAGGCGAGGCCGGCCCGCCGGGGTCCGATCCCGGAGGCGGCAATATTATGGCTGTGGGCGATGATGCCCAGTCCATTTATGCTTTTCGCGGGGCCAATGTGCGCAATATTTTGGATTTTACCGGCGTCTGGCCCCAGGCCAGGCTGATCCGCCTGGAAGAGAATTACCGATCGGTCCAGCCGGTGCTGGATTTGTGCAACACCGTGCTGGACAACGCCAAATCCGCTTACCGCAAGCATCTCTTCAGCCGCCGGGCAGGCGGCGCTCTGCCCCAGGTGTTGCGTCCGCTTTCGGACCTCAGCCAGGGGGAAATGGCCGCCGCCAAGGTGGCCGAACTCCTGCGCCTTTACCCGCCTGGGGAGATCGCCGTGCTCTTCCGGGCCGGCTACCAATCCTATCATACCGAGGCGCGGCTGAACCGGCTGGGAATTAGCTTCCGCAAGTACGGCGGCCAGCGCTATACCGAGGCCGCCCATGTCCGGGATGTCCTGGCCTTTGTGCGGTTGCTCCTGAATCCCCTGGATTTTGCCGCCTTCAGGCGGGTCACCGCCTTTATCCGGGGCATTGGAGGAAAGACCGCCTTCAAGCTGCATCAGGCCTTGCAGACCGGGGAGAACGCCGTTCTGGACAAGGCCCGTCTCCGCTACCCGGAATTGGGGGAGCAACTGGATTTTCTGGATGGGCTGCGCCTGAATCCAGGCCCGCCGGCCCTGATTTTGCGCGCCATCCTGGATCATTACCAGCCCATTTTGGAACAGCTTTATCCGGATGATTACCCCCGCCGCCTCCTGGGGCTGGAGGAACTGGCCGGCATTGCCCTTAATTATGAAGATCTGGATCTCTTTGCGGCGGATCTCTCGCTCAACGAACCGGATGAATCCTTGGACAACCGGCCTCTTTCAGGCGATCACCGGGAACAGGTCACTCTTTCCACCATCCATTCGGCCAAGGGATTGGAGTGGGAAGCGGTGCTGGTGCTGGATCTGGTGGAGGAACGTTTCCCTTCCAGGCAGGCCCTACTGCGCGAGGAAGATTTTGAGGAAGAACGCCGTCTCATGTATGTGGCCTGCACCAGGGCCAAAAGTTACCTCGGTCTTTTTGTTCCC
>WRHT01000109.1 GCA_009783115.1 Desulfovibrionaceae bacterium
GGTCAAGGATCGCGGCGGCGTCTACGAAGTTTTAAAGCTGGCCGAGAGTCTGGCCATATACGCCGAAAAATTGAAATGGACGGATGATTACGCCAAGCTGGCCGATTCGGAGATGCGCGAGTTTTACAGCCAGTTCAGCCTGAGCATTATTTCAGGTTCCAGCTTGGGCCTTGCTGCGGGCTTGATTGGAAAAGCTCTGGGCTTCAGAGCCATGGCCCATATCTCCGCCGGCACCGAACAATGGAAGAAGGAGGCTCTCCGCGCCGGGGGCATTGAATTGGCCGAACACCAGGGCGGTTATGAAGAAATGCTGAAGAGCGCTTACGAGGCGGCCCAAAAGGATTCGCGTTGTTTTTTGATCAGCGAGCCGGCTTCTTCCAGGGATATGCTTCTGGGTTATGCCGTTGCCGGCGTTGAGCTGAAGGAACAGCTCGCCGCCCAGGGCATAGAGGTGAATACGGCGCACCCGCTCTATGTCTATCTGCCCTGTTCCTCTGGATTGGAGGCTTCCGGTTTATGCCTTGGTCTGAAATTCGTTTTTTTGAATAATGTGCGCTGTTTTCTTGCGGAACCGGTGCATGCGCCGGTAGTCTCCCTGGGGTTGGGCACCGGGCTTTTTGATCATGTCAGCACCCGGGAGATTGGCCTGGACGGCAAGAGCATTGCCTGCGCCATGGCCTACGACCGTCCGTCCAAGCTGACCTGCCAGGTGCTGCGCAATATCCTGGACGGCTGCGTGACCGTGGATGACAAGGTGCTGCTGCGCCTATTGGCGTTGCTCCGCAAGTATGAACGGATAAAAGTGGAACCGGCGGCGGTGGCCGGGCTCGCGGCCTACATCGTTGTGGCCTATTCAGGTCAGGGCCGCCGCTTCGAACAGGGCACGCATGTCATGTGGTTCAACAGCGGCGGTTTTATGCCCGAGGAAGCCATTCAGGAATATTTTCAGAGCTGACCCCAGGCCTCGCGCTGGAGCATGGCCTGCTCCCGGAACATGGCCGCGCCGTCCAGGCAGCGGCAGCCATGTCCGGACGCCGCCTGTAAAAAGGCGCTGGGACTGCCGTATGAAAGATCCATGGCCGTGCCTCCCCGGCTGAAAGGGACAACGGAAAAGTCAAAATCCAAATCCAGGGGCAGGGCGTTGATTACCAGGTTCGCCCCCTTGGCCTGTTCCAGCTTTTCGTAAGGCAGGGGCGGCGTTTTGGCCGGAATGGCTTTCCCGGCGCTGCGGTTGAAAACCAAAAGGCTTCCGCCGTATTCGTTTATCTCCTTTTCCAGAAGCAGGATTAGGGAGCGGGCCGCCCCTCCGGCCCCCAGGATCACCGTTTTTTCCCCACGGATGTTTACACCGGCCAGACGCAGGGCGCGCAAGGCTCCTTCCCCGTCCGTATTTGTCCCGGCATAGCCATGTTTTTGGCGGATCAGGGTATTGGCCGCCCTGGAGGCCAGAACGGTTTTATCCGCCTGTGCGAGCAAGGGCAGTATCGCTTCCTTGTGCGGCATGGTCACGCTCAGGCCGCTCACCCCCAGGCGGTGCAGCAGCTCCAGGGACTCGGGCAGCTCTTCTTTGGTGATTTTCCATTTGACGTAAACGGCTTGGTCGCCGTTTTTCAGGTTCAGGGCGTTGTGCAGGATGTGCCCCTGGCTCTGCTCCACCGGGTCGCCCAATAATCCATATACCCTGGTCTCTGGCGTGAGCCGATCAAAGTTGTAAACTTGGCGCAAGGCCAGGGCTGGAATTTGTCCGGGGGCGGATGATTCTTCCACCGGGCAGTAACAGAAACCGCAGTGATACACCGGGGCCAGGATGCGCGTATTCTCCCCGGCCCGGCCCATGGCGATGCCCAAGACTTCCGGGGCGTTGCGCTTGCAAAAAGCCAGGAGGCGCAGGGCGTCCAGGGAGTTTTTAGCCAGGGTCGCGATTTTATAGATGGCTCCAGGAGCCTTGCCGCGCATGGAGTCCAGCATTCCGTCCAGGTTTGCCGGGGTGGAGGTGAAGTCATGCCGGGAGAGGATCAGGCGCGTGCCTGGAGACAGGGAACGCAGAAAGGCTATATCCTTCGTCTCCATGGAGGCTTCCAGGTCCAGGTAGGCCGGCCGGAGGCGCGCCAGCATAGCCAGATCCCGCAAGCGTTTTTTTTCATCCCCCTGGTAACTTCCGCCTTCTTCCCGGCGGCGCAGCGTAAAGATGCAGGGCCGGGGAGGGCGCAAGGCGGCCAGTTCCCCGGCCCGGAAATCCTCCAGGGCGTCCAGGCGCAGTTCCAGCAAATCGTAGAGCGCGGCATCCAGAACGGCCAAAGCCTCCCGTAGTCCGGCCAGGGTCTTTTTTTGCAGTACGCCGATAATCACGGAACTATTTGTTTTTTTCCTCGTTCTTTTTATAACGGTCTAAAATCGCTACTAATTTAGTTTTGCCTTCGAGTTTTTGTTTCTTGAGCTCGCGCGCCTGCCGTTCTTCGGCCGGGGTTCTGAAGCTTTTATTTTCCAGCTTTTCCAACTGTTTTTCAAATAATTTATGTTCTTCCCACAAGGACCGCAATTCTTCATCTTCAGGAGCGTATTTTTCCAGTAAACGCATTTCCGGCGCATCCATGACAGTATTACCTCCGTTTATACGTTAATTACATCTTCGCGGCGGACCAAGCGGAGATCCCGCTCCAGTCCGGTTTTTGCCCGGCGGACAGAAATAGTTTTTTCTTTCGGCTTTTTGCTCCGGCCACCAGGAGCAATCCCTCCCTGCCGATGTCCAGGGTTTTGGCCATGAAGCCCAACAGGGCTTCATTGGCTTTATTATCCACGGCCGGAGCGGTCAGACGGATCTTCAGCCGTTCGCCCTCGCAGCCGCACAAGGCGTTTTGTTTTGCGCCCGGCAGCACCTTGATCAGCAGATACCATCCCTCCGTGGAAGCGATGATAAAAGGCTGTGCAGGGACGGTGTTTTCCGGCATGGCCTGTTTCCTAGTAACGCAGATTGCGCGCGAATTCGGCCAAGGAGCTGACCAGGGCCATATTGATGAATTGCAGGGCCAGGATGATGATCAGCGGTGAAAAGTCCATGCCCCCGGCATACACAAAGGGCAGTCTCTTGCGCACCTGGTACTGTACTGGTTCAGTCAGGGCACGCAGGGCGCGCACTATGGGGTTATAAGGGTCCGGCCTGACCCAGGTGATCACGGCCGCGATGATCACCACCCAGGTGTATATAGTGATCAGGCTGCCCAGAATGAGCGCCACAGCGGATAAAATGTTGGCAAGTAACAGCATGTCCGCTCCTTTGCGGTATTTCAATTTTCCGGCGCCCGTTCCAGGGCCAGGCCGGCGCGCAGGGTGCTGAAATCGTTTATATGCGCCGCGGCATCCAGGTTCCGGTTTTTGAACGCCCAAAAAGGCATTTTTGCGGCGGCGGCGGCCTGGGCGTCCACCAGGCTGTCTCCGAGGTAGGCCACCTCTCCGGGCCGCATCCTCCAGGCCTTCAATACCTGCAAAAGTCCGTCCGGGCTTGGCTTGGGCATGGAGTTGGAGGCGGTTTGCACCGGGGAGAAATATCCTTCCAGATTAAAACGGGACAACAGGCTGTCCAGGGGGGAAACCCGGTTGGTGCATACCGCCAGGGCGACCCCTCCGGCCCGCAGCCAGTCCAGCAGGGGGATCAATCCCTCTGTGGGACGCAACAGGTTGTAATAGTCCACATATCGTTCCAGGCCGTCCAGGGCCCTGTTCAGCGCCTCCGGCCTGCGCGCGGGGTCAATGCTCCGGAAGATGTATTCCAGGGCCTGGGAGTAAGTGGCCATGTGCGCGTATTCTTCCTCGTCCCGGTCCAGGGGCGGCAGTTCCGCCCTGGAGCGCAGGGCGTTGTAAAAGGTGATATTGGCGAGGCGCGAGTTGATCAACACGCCGTCACAATCAAAAATAATGCCGCGCGGTCCGGAATAAGCCATAATTACGCGCCCTGGCCCGTGAAGCCGTAAACCAGGATCGGGCGGCCTTCTTTTTTGCCCCGGCCTGTGCCGGATCCCGGCGGCAGTCTCCTCAGAGGGGCGTGCGCCCAAGCCAGGCGTTCCATGAAGTTTTCCGGCCAGGCGGCTAAATCCTGGCGCAAGTCCTCGGGAAGAGGGCGCAAAAGCCCTTCTTCGAACAGGGCTTCCCCCAGTTGCCGGTGCGCGCTAAGGATCAAGGCTTCCGGGGGCAGAAAGGCCGCCAGGGCTTCCAGCAATATCGCCCAGTTATAGTCCGGGGCGTGTTCTCCAGCGTCTTTACGGGTATCCTCCGGGGGAGGCTCGCCTTCGCCCAAGGTTTGCCGCAACCGGGCCTCGCCCGCCCGCACTTCGCCTTCCAGGGCGTTCAGGGCCAGGATATTTTCTTCATGATCCCAGGCCAGGAGGAGGAGCTTCTGCGCCTGCCGCAAATCCTCAGGGTTTGCCGGAGGGGGGCGTTTTCCGGGATTTTTCCCGTCAGCGGTAAAGTCCTCCAGGGCCAGGATTTCATCTTCCGGCAGGCGCGATGGCGCAGTCCCTCCGGCAGACCTGTCTTTGAGCCGGCGTTCCGGGGCAAGACGCAAGCCCAGTTCCAGCAGTTCTTCCAGTACCTTGGTGGCCTCGGTTGGGGAAAAGGGAAGGTTTTCGGGCTGAAAAAAGCGTCCGGTTTTTTCTTCAGCCGGCAGGGGCAGGCCGGGACAAAGGAAGCGCACTTCATCGGGCATGGCTACCGGAAGCAGCGCCGGATGTAAGGTGGGGGCATATACAACGAGTTTGCGCATTATGGTTTTCAATTTGTTCATCCTAGCCGGAACAGGAGGATAAGGCAAGCGTTCTTTATTGTTTGACTTGGCGGCTGGAGGAAGGTATATCATGCGCCATAGCCGTGCGGCGGCGCGCGGCCGTCAAGCATCAGTCAAAAGGATGGCGATTTATGGCCCCAAGCATGACCCAACTTCTTGTAATATTGCTGGTGGTGGTGATTATCTTCGGCGCCAAGAAACTGCCCGAGATCGGCGGGGGGTTGGGCAAGGCCATTAAAAATTTTAAACGGGCCACCCAGGAGCCGGATGAAATAGACGTTACCCCCCAGGCCCAGAAGAAAGCGGCGGCGGAAGAGGATAAAAAGAGCTGAGTCCGGGCGGCGCTGAGATTACGGAAAAAAAACGAGGGTCACGATTGTGCATCGTAACCCCCTGAATTTTTTGGTCGGAGTGAGAGGACTCGAACCTCCGACATCATGCTCCCAAAGCATGCGCGCTGCCACCTGCGCCACACTCCGCCCTTAACTATATGCGTTACCTTATTAAG
>WRHT01000110.1 GCA_009783115.1 Desulfovibrionaceae bacterium
GCGGTCAACGCCGTCAATAAGGTTGCCCGCGTCATCGGAATAAGCGCCCAGACGGCCTGTGGAGCCTTCACCGGCGGCCGTGGCCAGATCCGGGACAAAGGCCGCCAAAAAATCCGCCACGCTGAGTTCCGCGCCCGACACCACCAGACTGTTGTCCATAAAAAGAAAAAAATCCTGCAAAACAATACTGCCGCCCTGATCAAAGTTAAAGACCAGGTCATTGTCCTGTTTGAGCATATCCACATCGACTTCGCCGGGAGTAAAACCAAGATTAACCCGCTGTCCTTCCGTCACCGCATAAACAATACGATCTCCGGAGGCGGGAACAGTCAGCTCGCTGTCAGCCATATTCAACTCCTTGATTTTAGATCCGGTTCCGCAGGACTATCGAAGCAACCAAATACTGCCAGTTACAAGTTTAATGGCTAATTATATAATTCGACAACGGATATAATGAATCATCTATTATTGCCAGTCCTAAAATTATAGCTTTTTCAGGCGCGCCTATAGCCTCATCCGGCGACAAAGGGGCGATGGCGCATCCGTTCCGCATATGGAGCGCAAGGCCTAAACCTGGCCTTCAGGACGTGCTTTCGCCGTCCAGGCGGCCACGCGGAAGATAGGTGCGCAGTTTCAGCAGCACGTTATCCAGGTCCAGCGGTTTGCCCACATGGTCGTTCATGCCGGCTTCCGCGCCTTTTTCAATGTCCTCGCGGAATACATTAGCGGTCATGGCGACAATGGGCACGGATTTGGCCTTCGGGATTTCAAGGGCCCGGATGCGGCGTGTGGCTTCGTAGCCATCCATTTCCGGCATCTGCACGTCCATAAAAATCATGTCATAGGCCTCGGGCGCGGCCTCAAACATCCGCACGGCCTCCTCCCCGTTTTCCGCGCAGTCAATGGCCAGCTTGGTAGGTTCCAGAAGCGACAGGACTATTTCCCGGTTGATCTCCACGTCTTCGGCCAGGAGAATCCGGCATCCCAGGAAACACTCGGTTTCGCCGGACTGCCTTTCCTGGTCCGCCACCATGCGCGCCACCCCGAGACACCTGTTAATGCAGTCGGATATATCCGAAGGAAAAAGGGGTTTGGGCAGGAAGGCGTCCACGCCTACATGTTCGGCATCGCCCTTCATCATGCCCCAATCGGCGGCGGAGATCATGACCACCGCGGCATTATTGCCGTTGTCCGCCTTGATGTCGCGGGCCAGCTCCATACCGTCCATGCCGGGCATCTTCCAGTCCACAAAGCATATGCCATACGGCCCGTCATTCCTAATTTTCACCCAGGCCTCATCGCCGCTGCCCGCGGTGTCGCAGAAAATGCCGTGCGCCTGCAAAATCTCTCTGAAATATTCGCGGATACCCGCATCGTCATCCACTACCAGCACCCGCAAGGATTTTTTGTCAACCCAGGCGGCGGGCGGGGGCTGTTTGCCTTCCTTTCCCACCTCGGCCCGGATGGTAAAGGCAAAGGTGGAGCCTTTATCGGGTTCGGAGACTATCCAGATCCGGCCGCCCATCATCTCGATAATGCGCTTGGAGATGGCCAGCCCCAGCCCTGTGCCGCCGAATTTGCGCGCAATGCTGCTGTCGGCCTGTTCAAAGGAGGAAAAAAGGCGCGACTGCTGTTCTTCTGAAATGCCTATTCCCGTATCGCTGACCTCAACCTGGATGGTGTGGACGCCGTCTTCTTCCCCGGCCTGGAAGGCGTTAAGGCGTACGCCGCCGCCTTCCGGGGTAAACTTGACGGCGTTGCCCAGCAGATTGGTGATCACCTGGGCCAAGCGCTGCTCATCGCCGTTCAGAAAACGCGGGATGCGCTGATCTATATGTACGGTGTAATTTTGCCGCTTCTCGTCCACCCGGAAGGCAATGACGTCCGAGACCTTTCTGAGCATTCTTTCAAAGTCGAAACCGGTGAAGGACAATTCAAACTTGTTGGCCTCGATCTTCGACATGTCCAGGATGTCATTGATCACCCCGAGCAAATGATTGGAGGCCTCGCTGATCTTGTCCAGGCAGTAGTCCTTTTTCTCTATGTCGGAAGAATTCCTGGCGATGCTGGTCATGCCGATCACCGCGTTCATCGGCGTACGCATCTCATGGCTCATATTGGAAAGAAAGGCGCTTTTGGCGCTCGAAGCGACGTTGGCCGCCTCAATGCGCTCGTGCAGGGTGTCAATCATCATCTTCAGGGCCTCGGCCAGTTTGCCGCTTTCCCCCTGTCCATCGACCGCGAGATCGTCCCAAAGCCGGGCGCGCACCTCTTCTGAATGCTCATAAGCTCCGCTGGAAATAACCATCGCGGCATCCACCAGCTTCTCCAGGGGGCGCACGATGCTCCGGGCGAGCATGGACAGGGCTAGCAGGGTCGCGGCAAACATGACTCCGGTGATCAGCAGGATGGAGAAGAGCAGATCGTATGACGATTGCATCATTTCGCTTTGATCGAAAACCACGGCGATCTTCCAGCCTATGTTATCCATAGCGCGAATGACTATGTACTCATCCAGGCCGTGCGTTCCCACGCCGTACATCACCCCGTTGGGGGCGGCGGCCATGCGTTTGCGCAAGGCCGGATAGTCCTCCGGGGGCATGGGCAGGTATTCCGGATGATGCCCGTCCACGATGATCCTGCCGTTCTGATCAAAGACGACCAGGTAGCCGGTCTTCAAAATGCGCCGCTCGGCCAGATCGCTGGTCAGGCTGTCCAGACTGTAGTCCACGCCCAGAAGTCCCAGGGGCCGGTCTTGCAAATCCCGGGTTCTGACCAGGATGCTGCACACCATGTCGCCGCCGGTAGTCAGATAGGGCGTGGTCACGGTCACCTCGCGGGCGCTCTGCATGGCCTCCTTGTACCAGGACCGCTGGCGCGGGTCGTAACCCGCGTTCTTGATGTGTCCTTCCGGAGCCTGGGCGTATTCGCCGTCGTCATTGGCCATGAATACCAGGCCGTAATTCTCGTTGGAACGGGACACCCTGATGAATTCATCATAAATAAACCGCTCATGGGGCGGATGGTTGGCGTAGAGCAGAGTGGTGGTTCCCTTGGTGTCCAGGTAGCTGGTCAGCTTTCCCCGCGAACCGCGCACCAGGGGGAGGGACGCCAGGTAACGGACGCTCATCTCCCCGGGACTCAGGAAGGTGTTGATCCATTCCTCCACCCGTTCGGTCTGGGAACGGGCCAAAGTGAGAAAGGATTCGTCCGCGGCCTCCTTGGCCGAGGAGAACACCAGCAGGGAAATGGCTCCAAAGGCCAGGATCAGACAAGCCGAGATGGTCAGGATAAGACGTATGCGTATGGACATGGCGCCCCCGATAATTCGCGCTTAGGCCTTGCCGCGATGATACATAGTTTTGCGACTAAAGACCATCGTTAATTCCAAAGCCGCCCGATTGACGTTTGGCCCTTAGGCCGCTAAATTGTTTCTTAAAAATAACTTTGGAACACCTTAACATAAAAACGCGCTATGGGAACAGGAATCGAAACCGCGCTCAAAACCATGGGAAAAATTATGCAACAGACCGAACGGCTCCAGAGCGGCATGGCCGGCATGCGGCAGGGTTAGGCCACGTCCCCCATGCTTGAAGCCGTAGCTTTTTTATGCGGGGCCGCGGTCATGGCCCTGGAGATGACCGGCTCCCGCCTGCTCTCTCCGTACCTGGGCAGCTCGGTGCTGGTCTGGACCGCCCTCATCGGAGTGATCATGGCCTTTTTGTCATGTGGCTACTGGCTTGGCGGCAAGGCCGCGGACCGCGGACCCAGTTCCCTCCGGCTGGCCGCCCTCATCCTGGCCGCGGCCTTTTGCGTGCTGATCATCGGCCTCTTTCACCAGGGCCTCCTGTCCTGGGTCAGCGGCATGTCCATGTACCCGGAGTACGCCGCCATGCTGGCGGCCGCCATGCTTTTCGGGCCGGCCAGCCTGCTCCTGGGCATGGTTTCGCCCTATGCCGTGCGGGTGGCCCTGGAAACGCGCCAAACCGCCGTGGAAAAATCCGGGGCGATCATCGGGCGTTTTTCCGCCGCCGGGGCCATCGGCTCCATCCTGGGCACCTTTGCAGGCGGCTACTACCTCATTGCCTGGGTCGGATCCCGCCAGAGCCTCTATTTCATCTCCACTTCCCTGCTCTTCGTGGCCTTGGCCGCCCTTTTCTCGGACAAGGTCCGCCTGCGCCGCCAGAAACTACCCCTGCTCATCATCTGCGGCCTGGGGCTGGGTCTCGTCCTGAACCTCCAGGCCGGGTACAGCCGGCATATGCTGGAAAAAAACGAACGGGCCGCCGGCGACTTCCGCCTGGACACCCGCTACAGCCATCTGCATATATGGGAAAGCAACCATGCGGACCGCCTCCGTATGCGCGTCCTCTCCACCCCCCCCCAACTGACCCAGGCGGCCATGGATTTGGACGACCCCCAACGGCTGTGCCTGGAATACACAAAACACTTCTCCCTGGCCTGGCAGTTGCGCCCCGAGGCCGAAAAATTCCTCCTTCTGGGCGGGGCGGCCTACTCCATACCCAAGTACCTCCTCGGCACCAGGGATAGGCTGGCCCTGGACGTGGTGGAGATTGACCCGGCCATGACCGCGCTTGCGCGGGAATTATTCGCCTTGCGGGAAGACAGCCGCCTGCGCGTCCACCATGAGGACGCCCGCACCTACCTGAACCGCTATGCCTCCTCCAAGGCGGCGGATTATGACATCATCATGGCCGACGCCTTCAGCTCCACCTATAACATCCCCTTTCAGCTCTGCACCGTGGAATTCGCCGGGCGCGTCCATGATTCCCTGGCTCCGGGGGGCATCTACATAGCCAACGTCCTTTCGGCCGTGACCGGGGAAAAATCCCTGCTGCTGCGCAGCTTCCGGGCCAGCTTCGAGCGGGTATTCCCCTCGGTGCATGTCTTCCCGCTCAGGCCGGGCGCGCCCTCCACCGTGCAAAATATCATGCTCCTGGCCATGAAAGAGGAACTCCCCACCCAGGAGGTCTTGGAAAATGCCGGCCTGAACCGGCGGATCTCTTCCTCCCACCCGCAACAGGCGGTGGAGGAGTTCGCCCTGGCTTACAAAATGCTGCGTAACGAATGGCGGATCATTCTGGAGGAGGACCTCCCGCCCCTGTACGACAACTTTGCTCCGGTGGAGCGCTACTCCCTGCCGCTTATGAGGGAATAAAAAATGTTCACGCCCAAACGCATTCTGGTGACCGGCGGGGCCGGCTTTCTGGGATCCCATCTCTGCGAGCGCCTGCTGTCCTCCGGGGCCGA
>WRHT01000111.1 GCA_009783115.1 Desulfovibrionaceae bacterium
GGAAGCCGTGCCGGTGAGGGCCGCCCCCGCAGGTCGGCCAGACTGATCATGGCGACCTGCGGGAGCGCGCTCTGAATTCTTTCCAGATAGGCCTGCGCCGCGCGGCGGGTTTCCATATTCTCAGGGTTCATGGAGTAGCTGTGCAGCAGCGGCGATTTAGCCAAAGATCCGGCCAGGCGGATCTGCTCTTCCAGCCATAAGTTCATGGAGGCGCGGATTTGCGCGCTGCTTGAGCTATTGAAATTTTCAATCAAATCGGCGCGCTCCGCCAGGTGCTGGGTATAAAGCGGCACACAAATGGCGGTCAGCAGAATCGCCGCCAGAATGGAGCCGCCCAAGGGAGGCAGGAGGGTTTTTGCCGACAAGGAAGGTTTTTCCATAATTCCTGCGGATGAGAGCCGCAGTTACTGTGCAAGAAATTTATTTCATCCGTCACTATAGCCCAAGGAAGCGGATAAGTAAATGGAGTTGCGCCTTTCCTTGCTTCTTTGTGAAAACGGCACTATATTTGCATATATTTATCAGACATGAACCCGGCCCGTCTAACCTGCCGCCAGCAGGGCGCGGGCCGGGAGGAGCGTTGCATGAACAAAATTTTGGCGCAGGAAGAGGTGGATGCCCTTTTACGGGGGCTTTCCGGCGGGGATATTTCTACTGAAGGCGACGCGGGGGATGATTCCGGGGTGGTGGTCTTTGATCTTGCCAACCAGGATCGCATAATCCGCGGCCGTATGCCGGTGCTTGAAATCATCAATGACCGTTTTTCCCGCCTTTGCACCAATGCCCTGACCAATGCCGTGCGCAAGCGGGTGGAATTAAACCCCATTTCCATAGATATGGCCAAGTTCGGCGATTTTATGCGCTCCCTGCCGGTGCCGACCAGCATCAACATTTTCAAGATGGAGCCTTTGCGGGGCAGCGCCATGCTCATTGTGGACGCCCGGCTGGTTTTCGCCCTGGTGGAGAATTTTTTCGGAGGCCACGGCAGCCAGCCCAAGATTGAAGGGCGGGAATTTACCCGCATTGAGCAGACCATTGTGGAGCGGGTGGTTAAAATCGCCCTCTCCAAGATGGAGGAATCCTGGCAGCCGGTCCATGAAGTGAGCATGGAACTCATGCGTTCGGAGATCAACCCGCAGTTCGCGGCCATTGTGCCGCCAAGCGACGTGGTGGTGGTGATTACCTTTGAGGTGGAGCTGGAAACCGCCATCGGCTCCTTTGTCATATGTTTGCCTTACGCCACTATTGAACCCATACGCTCCAAGCTGCACGCCAGTTTTCAGACGGAACGCCTGGAAGTGGACCATGCCTGGGTGTCCCGCTTGAAAGAACGGCTGATGGAAACGCCGGTGGAGATGAAGGTGCGTTTCGGGGATACGCACATTACCGGCAACCAGCTTCTGCGCCTGCGAGAGGGTGATGTGCTCCTGCTGGACACGGACACGGACGACCTCCTGGAGGTGAAGGTGGCCGGGGTGACCAAGTACTGGGCCGTTTCCGGCATCACCAAGGGCAATAAGGCTATCCAGATCATCAAGGAAGAGGAGCCTAAGCAAAACTGAAAGCGAAAGACCGCCGGGGAGAAGCCTCCCCGGCGGTTTTTCGAGGTTAATCCGTCCTGCGCGATCCTTTTCTATTCCGGGATAAAGGCGTGGTTGTTGACCGTGGTCCCCGTCAAATCCCGCCTGGTGCCGTCATCCTGATTCGTGGCGACCTTTAGGCTTTCCGGGGCTATGCCGAAATAGCCCAGCAGCTTCCCTCCAAGGGCGAAAAGGCGGTATTGGGCGGCGATTTCGTTCAGTTGCGCTGTCACCAATTGAATGGAAGAGCTGTACAGCTCATTTTCCGAGTCCAGCAGATCCATAAGCGAACGTTGCCCCACATTGAACTGCTCCAGGTACATATCGCGGGTTTGGGTGTTGTAGAGCACCGCGTCGGAGTAGAAGAGGACCAGATCATGGGAGGCTTGCCACTGGCTCCAGGTATCCTCGGTATCCCGGGCCAGGTTGTCGCGCAGGGCCTGTAATTCGCGGTTGGACTGCCGGATGCGGGCCTTGTTGCTTTTCAGGGTGTTGGCGTCATAGCCGCCGTTAAACAGGTTCCATTCGCCGCGCAGCTGCACGGCCGTGCCCCAGGAGTCGGTAAGGGCGCTTTGCACCTGCCAACTGTAGCTGGATCCCAGCTCCAGGTACAGGTGGGGGTGGAAGGCGGCCTTGTCCACTTCCTTCTGGGCATAGGAACTTTCCACATCGGCTTTCTTGGAGAGCACCTTGGCGTTTACGGTCATGCTGTTGCTCAGGGCGTTGTCCAGACTCGGGAAGCTGGTGTTCGGGGCCGTGGGGACCTCCAGGATTTCCGCCGGAGTCCGTCCGGTGATCCTCTTGAAATTGGTGTAGGAGCTTTGCAGGGACGTTTTGGTGTCGGTCAGGGTGGATTCGGAGCGGGCCACCCGGGCCTGGGTCTGGGTGACATCGGCCAGGTCGGCTACTCCCGCGGCGTGGCGTTCCATCTGGGAAGATAGGATGTTCTTATGGTTGCGGAGGTTGATCTCGGCCAGTTCAAGGAGGCGGCGCTGGCGGAAGACCTCGATGTAGGCCAGAATGGCGTCCAGGGAGAGAGCCTCGGCGTTGTCCAGCAGACGGTAGTCGGCCGAATCCAGCATGGATTCGGACTGGCGGATCCGGCTGGAACTCAGAAAACCGTCATAGATGTTCTGGGTGATCACCAGAGAAGCGTCCGAACGGGGATAGAATTTATGCTTCTCCTGCGGGTTGTTTTCCGGGACGCCATAGTCTGGACGGCGGGTGTTGCTGTCCGACCACTGCTCCATTCCGCCGCCGCCGCGTATGTCCACTCTGGGGAAACGTCCGCTGCCGGCGCGTGACACCTCGAACTCAGCGGCCTGCCGGTATTCCTGCATGGCCTTGACGGTCGGGTTGTTTGCCAGGGTTGCCTCAATGACCTCCCGCATGGTGCCGGCTTCGGAGATTGCCGCGGCAGCCAGGGCATTTCCCCGCAAACATGCTGTCGCTCCTCCGGCGATAAGCAAAAAAAGCGTTAGTGTGCGTATTTTTTGCATAATTTCGTTCATAGAACACTCCTTGGCGAGCCGGGCCGGTATTTCCCGCGGCTCATCCGCCGTTTAAGCGCAAGAGAAACAAGGCTCCGGGCCTTGAATTCCTTGTCTGTATCATCCATCTTTTCGGATTTTTTCAATAACACATTAGGGGTATATGGATTTTTGTTTTTCCGGGCGGAGTCTGGCGACCCGTTTCGCTTGGACATTGCCCGCAATCGATAAAGCCTAATCTGGTTATCCCGCAAAAATTATTGCCAATGATCCGGGCATCCTGAAAGACGGACCCTTGATTTTCACAGCGGGGCAATATACTGTCTGGAGGTCAAGCGGAGATCCGCCGCCCGTCCTGTCAAAGGTAACCGGTACACACAGGAGTATGCTTTTGTCAAACGATACGCCGAATGTCAACGGGGCTTTTACGCCGGAGATCCGGGCAGCGGGGGCGCCGGGCGAAAATGATAAAACCGCCGCCATTTCCGCGGCCCATGCTCCCGAAAGCGCCGCCGCCATTGACACAAGCCCGGCTGATATAGAATATCACACCCCCCTGCTCCAGTGCTTGGCCATGATGGCCAAACGCGAAGGCCAGCCCGTGTCTGTCAATGTCATCGCCGCCACCCTGCCGGCGGGACAGGCCAGCCATCGTCCGTCCGTCATCCTGGGCGCGGCCAAGGCTGCCGGCATTGACGCGGGCATTGTCTATAAACCGCAACTGGAGCAGATTTCTACCCTGACCATGCCCTGCATTCTTATGTTGCAGAATAATAACGCCTGCATACTGATGGAACTTACAGGGGATACGGCCACGGTGATTTTTCCGGAACGCGGCACGGCGGAAAGGCGTCTTCCACGCGCCGCCATCGAGAGAGAGTACATAGGCTATGCCGTTTTCGTCAAACTGGCCGCCAAGCTGGACGCGCGGGCCAGCAAGCTGAAACTCACGAATCACAGCCGCTGGTTCTGGGGCACCCTGGCCGGCTTTTTCCCCATATACAAGCATGTTTTTTTGGCCAGCCTGGTTATCAATATACTGACTCTGGCCTCGCCCCTCTTTTTTATGAATGTCTATGACCGGGTCGTCCCCAACGGGGTGAATGCCCTGGAAACTCTCTGGACCCTGGCCACCGGCATCATGATCGCCTATATCTTTGACTTCATCCTGCGTAACCTGCGCAGTTACTTTTTGGATGTGGCCGGGCGCAACGCCGATGTGATCATGGCCGGCAAGCTGATGCAGCATGTGCTGGCCATGCGCCTGGACGACAAGCCGGAATCCACCGGATCTTTGGTCAACAACCTGCGCGAGTTTGAATCCCTGCGCGAATTTTTCAGTTCCTCCACCATGACGGTCATAGTGGATCTGCCCTTCCTGGTAATTTTCTTGGTCATCATCGCCATGATCGGCGGGCCGATCGTTCTGGTGATCCTCTGCGCTATCCCCTTGGTGCTGCTGGTGGGCGTCTTTATGCAGTTGCCCATGCAGCGCGTTACGGAACAGGGCTTCAAGGAAAACATGCAGAAAAACGCCTTGCTGGTGGAAATTATCAATGGCCTGGAAACCGTGAAGACCAGCATGGCCGAGGGACGCATCCAGAGCATCTGGGACAAGGTGGTCAACCTGAGCGCCCTTTCCAGCGCCCATAGCAAGCATGTGAGTTCCCTTTCCGCCACCATCTCGGTGCTGCTGACCCAGCTGGTCAGCGTGGGGATGATCGTGTTCGGGGTATACCTGACTCTGGACGGCAGAATTACCATGGGGGGGATCATCGCCTGCAACATGCTTTCCGGCCGGGCCATGGCCCCTCTCTCCCAGCTGGCCGGCATGTTCGCGCGCCTGCAACAGTCGCGCATGGCCCTGCGCGCTCTGGATCAGCTCATGCAGCTGCCCACGGAAAATGTCTCCGGCGATAGTTATGTGGAATTCGGCGAGCTTGAACATTCTTTGCAGATGGAAGGGGTCTGTTTCAAGTACCCGCAAAGCGAGCGTTTTGCCCTGGAGCACATCAATATCAACATCCGCCCCGGCGAGAAGGTGGGCGTCATCGGTTCCATGGGTTCGGGCAAGAGTTCTTTCGGCCGCCTGTGCATCGGGCTTTACCAGCCCAGCGAGGGGGCGGTGAAATTGGGCGGGGTGGATATACGGCAACTCGATACCA
>WRHT01000112.1 GCA_009783115.1 Desulfovibrionaceae bacterium
TGGCCCAGATATTTCACCACATAATCATGCCCCTGGCTTCGGATTTGGATAAAGAGACGGAAATAGCCTGGGCCCTGGCTGATTTTGAAATACGTTTCCAGCGTCCTGCCGAAGGCCTGTGGCTTTCGGAATGCGCGGCCGACCTCCTTACCCTGGAAGCGGTGGCCGCCAAAGGCATAAAATTCGTGCTGCTTTCCCCCCACCAGGCCAAAAGCGTGCGCCTGACCCCTAAAGATCCGGAACTGCCGGTAGACGGCTACAGTCTGGATGTGGGACGGCCTTACCTGATCGACCTGCCCTCCGGCCGGAACATCGCGGCTTTTTTTTACCAGGCCGAACTGGCCCAAAATGTGGCCTTTGAAGGATTGCTCCGTGACGGGGAAAAATTTTGGCAAAAACTTAAAAACAGCGCCGACGCCCTGCCGGGGGAGGAAGCCTTGCTGACCCTGGCCACGGACGGAGAAACCTACGGACACCATTTCACCTTCGGAGAGATGGCCTTGGCCTATGCCCTGGCCCAGAGCTACGCCGGGCGTGATAACCTGGAACTGACCAATTTCGGGACCTACCTGGAAATCCATCCCCCGACGGCCAGGGCCACCTTGCACGATCCTTCCTCCTGGAGCTGCCCTCACGGGGTGGAACGCTGGCGCAGCGACTGCGGATGCAGCACCGGCGCCCATCCTGGTTGGAACCAGGCCTGGCGCGCCCCTTTACGCAAGGCCCTGGACAAGATGAAGGGCGCCGTTGATGCGCATTACTTCGCCAAAGGCCGGGAAATCTTCCGCGACCCCAAAACCGCGCTGCTGGACTTCGGGCAGGTGCTGGTAAACCAGGAACTGGCCGCGCCTTTTCTGGAAAAACACCTGCTCCGGCCGGAACAGGCGCTCCCGGCCTGGCAACTCCTGCATATGCAGGAAAACGCCTGTGCCGCCTATACAAGCTGCGCCTGGTTCTTTGACGACATCTCCGGCATCGAGCCGGTCAACGGCTTGCGCTTCGCCCTGCGGGCCATGGAACTGCTCTCCGCCTCCGGAGGGCCGGAACTGCTCCCGGCTTTGGAGGAAATCCTGACCCAGGCCAAGTCCAACTACCCGGAAGAAGGCAACGGGCTGGACATCTTTCATCGCCGCGTACTCCCCAGCCGCCAGGATCCCGCCAGCATCTGTCTGTTTGCCTACTTACAGGCCTGGGCGGAAAGGCGTCTGCCCCCTCCAGGCCAGAGCGTGGAACTGGTTTACCCCAGCCTGCGCGTCCGCCTGACTCCCCAGGAATATGCCGTGGAAAATTCCCGCGGGCTGGCTGTCCTTTCCACCCCTGAAAGCGTGGAAGGAAGCGTTTACCTGTGGAACGGCAGACTACCCTTCCACAATGAAGCGGAAGACGCGGCCGGATATGCGACCAGCCTGGAAGCGAGGGAAGAACGCCGGCCGGAAGCAATCTTCCGCTGCCTGGAAAAGGACCTGGCCCGCTATCTACGCGATTATCTAGGCACGCTCCACCTGGCTTCACTACTGGACAGCCAGCGTCCAGAAACCTTGCGGACGGCCCGCCGCGTTCTGGCCGGACTGACCCTAGCCGAAGAAGGGCAGAACTCCCGGACGGCCGCCCCGCACTGGACCGTCATCGCTCCTTACCTACCCCTGGCCGTATATCTTGACCAGATACCGGAAAAGGCCCTGGAGCAAATCCGCGACCTGGTGAACCTGCACCTGGCGGGAGACGAAGCGCGGGCCTTGGCCGTGGAACTTCTGGAGGCGGCGTTACTGGAGGATTTGCGCCAGGGGAGCAAGCAGGATGCCGAGCTGTGCGCCGCGGTAAAACGCGCCCGGGCGGTCTTTGAGGGCATGGACTGGTGGCGGGTGCAGAACGTCCTTTGGAACGGAAGGCAGATCCGCCGGGAATTCATGCGGACAGCGGAAGAACTGGGTTTCAGATCTTGATTTCCTCCTCTTGATAGGTTATGCTTTAAATTATCAAGCATTTAAAGGGAGTTGAATATGCGCTTGGTGGAATTCGCCCTAGGTCCCCTGGAGACCAACTGCTTTCTGCTCCATGACGAACAGGAGGCCGTGATCATAGACGTGGGCGGCGATCCTTCATCCATGCTGGCCTACTTGCGCAAAAACAAACTGGCCCTGAGCCGGATCCTGCTCACCCATCTGCACTTTGATCATGTCCTGGGGGTGGCCGCCCTGCAGGAAGCCGCCAATGCGGAAGCATACTGCTCTCCGCGGGACTGGGGACTCCTGGAAGGACAGAATCTAAGCGGCTACATGCCCTCGGTGCGCCTGTTCAGGCACAGCGACCTGGATGAAGGCAAACTTCTGCTGCTGGGCGAGGATTGCCGGGTGCTGGCCACGCCGGGCCATTCTCCGGGCAGCCTTTCATATTATGTGCCAAGCTTGCAGGCCTTGTTCGGCGGGGATGTGCTTTTTTACAATTCCGTCGGACGCACCGACTTTGAAGGCGGCAACAGCGCCGTGCTGAGCCGGAGCATCCGGGAAAAATTCTATACCCTGCCGGATGACACCAAGGTTTATACGGGACATGGCCAAGCCACTTCCATACAGTGGGAAAAAAGCAACAATCCCTTTGTCCAGGCTTAATTCCGCTGGAAGTTCCCTGGTTGCTGGCCGCCAGCCCCCGTGCGGGCAACACCCTGGAAGCGGCCCGCCTTTTTGCAGCCGGTTTTGCGCGAAAACGGGACGGGCTTTCCACCATCCTCCTGAGTGATTACCGGGTCCTGCCCTGCCAGGCCTGCGGAGCCTGCGACAGCCAAGGGGGCGTCTGCCCCCAGGCGGCCCTGGACGACAGCCTCCATCTCTTTGATCGTCTCGTACAGGCGCCCTTTCTGGCCCTGGCCGCGCCAATCTATTTTTACCATCTACCCGCCCAGCTAAAGGCTCTTTTGGATCGCTGCCAATTTTACCACCAGGCCGCCGCCAGGGGGGAATTTCCCCAGCCCGGATTTAGCGGACGGCCTGTCCGGGTGATCCTGCTGGGCGCCAGGATCACCGGTAAAGAATTATTTCGGGGAAGCCTCTTGAGCTTGAAATGGGCGCTGGCCCCCCTGGGCTTTGAACTGGCCGAACCGCTTCTGCTGCGCGGACTGGACGGCCCCGCGGATCTGCAAACGCGGGAAGATTTCCGGGAGCTGCTCCTGGCCTATGGAGAAGCCGCCGCCGGAGATTTGCCATGCTGAAGCTCGCGCCTGTCCGGGATGCCTGGCAAAACCTCCTGGAGCAGCTTAAAGAGCGACGCTGCCGGGTCTGCCTGGCTCCAATGTCCGTGAAGCAGGTTCCGGCGGAAACTCCGGAGGCGCGGATTTGCGGGATCTGCGCGAACTGCCTGGCCGGATTTCCCTGGCGCGCTGGTCCTGTCTGCCCCATGTGCGGGGAACCCCTCCCTTTGGCGGAACTCTGCCCCCATTGCCGGATCTCCCCCAAGCCTTGGGGGCGGGCGTATTTTTTGGCCGCCTACTCCGGGACGCTGCGTGATTTGGTGCGGCGGATCAAGTTCAACGGACAACTTTCCCTGGCCGAGGCCCTGGGCATGCTCTTGGCCGTGCGCTCGGGGCTGGCGGAAAAGCGGGCGGACTATGACCGCATAGCCCCGATCCCCCTGCACCAGCGCCGCCAGGGCAAGCGCGGTTTCAACCAGGCCCTGGAGATATCCCGCCCCCTGGCGGCAGCCACGGGTATTCCCTTGTCTTTTACCGGTCTGCTGCGGGTGGAGGATACCCGCCCGCAAAGCGGGCTGACCAGGAAGAAGCGGGCCGAAAATTTATGCCAAGCCTTCGCGGCCGATGATTCCTGGCATAACCTGCGTATCTTGCTGGTGGATGATGTGCTGACTACCGGGGCCACCCTGCATGCGGCCGCTTCCGCCCTGCTGCGGGCCGGAGCCCTTTCTGTGGATGTGGCGGCGCTGGCCCGCACCCCGGCAAGGAATATGGCAGCGGCATTATACTGACGCCCAAGGCTTCTACCCGCTGCAACAGCTTGCTATAGCGACGGATTATCCACACCGGCATAAAGTTTGCATTTCCCCTGTGAAGGGCTGCCCATAAAAGCGGACAAGCCCCCAGGAGGAAAGCGATGCCGGTTTTGAAACCCGTAAATAATGTCGCCGGGGCCTCGTTGCACAGAAGCCCGCGGGCTCTTCCCGGAGTCGCCCGCCGGACCATGGCCAGAAACGCCGCCTTGGGGCTGGATAATTTTTCCAGCCTGCTGCAAGGCGAAAACATCGCCGCCGCGCCGGTCACCGCCGCGCCCACGTCCCTGAAAAACGCCGGAGCGCAACAACAAAACCTGCCCGGCCGTAATGGCCAGCCAGCCTCCTTGAGAAGCCTTGGAGCGCATATCTTTGAGGAAGCGCCTGTGGAATTTGCCGCGCCGCCTCCCGAAAAGGCCGGCCTGGCGCGTCCGGCCGGCAGCGAAGGCACCATCCTGGCCCTACGGGCCTCCGGGCATAAACTTAAAAACGTGGCCGAAATGGCGCTCGGCACGCTCTCCAGCCTTTTTGAATCCGGCCGGGAAGGGATCTTGGCCATCGGCTATGATCGCGTCGGCGGCACTTCCTACGGAAAATACCAGATCGCCTCCAGGACAGGCACCCTGGATGAATTCATCGCTTTTCTGGACAAAAAAGCCCCGGAACTGGGAAAACTCCTTAAAGAAGCCGGACCGGGCAACACCGGCGGCAAAGAAGGGCGGATGCCGGAAGTCTGGCAGGGGATCGCCGCCAAGGAGCCCGAACGCTTTGAAGACTTGCAGCACTCCTTCATCCACGAACGCCTTTACCTGCCGGCGGCCAATAAACTGAAAGGATACGGCCTGGATGTGGACAAGCTCAGCTCCACCCTGCGGGAGGTGCTTTTCAGCACCGCCGTGCAGCATGGCCCTTCGGCGGCGGCGCGCCTGGTAATCCGCGCCGCCGGCGAGTCCGGGGGAAGCACTCCGGCCGGGGACGCCTGGGGAGAAACGGCTCGCAGCCTCCCGGACGAGGCGGAGTTGATCCGGCGCATCTATAATGCCCGGCGTACCCAGTTCGGGTCTTCCACTCCCCGGGTGCGGGAATCCGTGTCCGAGCGCCTGCAAAGCGAGATGAGCCTGGCCCTCAGCCTGCTCCAGAACCAGCGCGGCTGACCAGCTTATTCCGAGGCCGGACTATCCGGGCGCACGGTCAGCACCGGAACATGGGAGCTTTTCACCACCTTTTCCGCCACCGAG
>WRHT01000113.1 GCA_009783115.1 Desulfovibrionaceae bacterium
CCATGTCCAGCGTACCCTGCATCCACCGCACCTCCCGCGCGGTCAAAGGGGTCCCTTCAGCGTACTTGGCCCGGAAAAATCCGGCCACATCGCTCGTTTCCAACAGAACGCGGTATGCGGGGTTCGCGGCTATGGATTCCCTGAACGCCTCCAGGGTGGCCCGATTTTCCGCCTGTTTGCCCGAAGAGGAAAAGAGGCGTTGCAAAATGTTCAGGCCACTGCTCCCGGAAACGGAGTCCTGTCTAATAAAGACCTGCTTGTCCCCGGCCCGGTCTGGGGGAAAGGAGCCGACGTGCTGCGTTATGCTTGCCAGGTCAATGGTCATGCGCACTTCTCCTGTAATTCGGGTATTCACACCCTGATCAAGGGGGATGCATCACCAGGCGCGGACGCTCCCTGCGCCGCGCCATCGCCCTCAAAAACGAGGGTTTCGCCGGCCTGCCTGGCCCGTTCCTCGGCCCCGGCGTTGAGGGCTTCGAGTTTACGGCCCCACTCTCCGGCCGCGGTCACGATATTTTCCAGAGCATTGAGAAAATGGTCACTTTCCAGGTGATGCAGGGGCAGGATCAGGTTCAGGCCCACCACTTCATTGAAGGCATCGTAACTGAGCGCCGCGCCTTTGGTTTCGGCCAGAAAGAGATTGCCCCCCATTAGTGAAGCCAATACTTCACCCCGGCGAAAAAGGGTGGGCCGGCCCACTTCCATGTAGAAAAGGAAGGCTTCGCTGTTGTCCACAGCCTGCACCAAAAGACGCCGGCGCCCCAGAAGAGCCGTGAAGCTGCCGTCCGGGGAAAGTTCCAGGAGCAGGCCGGTTTTTTGGGCTAGATCGGCGATATAGGGCTGTAGTACGCTCATCAAAATTTCCTTTAAGGCCTACCTAGGCCAGAATCCTGGTCCGGGCCTGGTTGGTGGTGGATTGGATGTCGTTCTGGGCGGAGAGGGATTTTTGGATGAGATCTCGCAGGGCGTCATTGAGTTCCCTTATGCTGTCGCGTAGGGCGCGCATCTGCTCCTGCTCCGCCTCTTTTTCCTTGATGTTGGCCTGGGCCATGGTGCCCACATACTGCGACCCGGCATCAAGCCCCTTGCCTATGCCGCCTCCTATGCTGCCGAGGCCCTGGACCATGTTGTTATAGGACTGGAGTTTGCTTGAGTCGATATTGCCTTTGGCGTCTTTGGCCGCTCCCAGGGCGGCGAAGCTGCCGCCGATCTGGACAGCGCCGGATACAATGCCGACGGTGCCGCTGGCAATGCCGAGAGCCAGTTGGACCGCGGCCTGGTCACGCATTATCTTGGCCTGGTCATGCATGGAGGCGACAATGGCCTCGGTTTGCTTCCAGGAGAGTTCCCGGTTCTGTTCGCGCTGTTCCGCGGCGAATTTGGTGGTGGCGCTCATAATCAGCGCCCCCGGCGAGGGAATCCCGGGCCAGTTCTTGAGCTGGGTCGCGGCTTGGGCATTGGGCGGGGTGAGCTTGGGCAGGTCCGATCCCACCAGGGACAGGGCCTGGTCAAAGCTCTTGCCGCCCTTGACGGCGTCCAAAAGGAGCTTATCCACCAGCCCGGTATCCACCTTCTGGGTCTGGGCCTGCTGGATGAGCGTGTCATACTGTTGTTGGTTGAAGCCCGGGGCTTGTTGAATGCTGTTTATTGACATGGTGCAATCTCCTTATATCAGGCCATGTTTGGCGTGCCGATGGTTAGCATGGCGGTCGAGGCGTCGCTGGCCTCCTTGATGATATCCATCACATCGGCCAAGAGGGACTGGGTGCGCTCCATGACCGATTCCAGGAAATCCTTTTCCGTTTCCTGGGCCTGCATGATCTGCAGCACGATAGCCTCCAGGTCCTTGAGTTCGGCCTTGGCCTGGGCGATCTGGTAATCATATACGGAGTTGGCGATTCTCGTGCCCCCGCTGGCTATTTGTACGCCCCCGCTGGCCACGTTGGCGATGGTGGTGGTGGCGGTGGCGACCTTGGAAACCGTGGTGGCGGAGACTTGGGCAATGGCGGCGCCCGAAGAGGCCAAGCCGCCGACCACACACAGGCCCGCGCCGACCAAACTGATGCCGATTTCAACGCCCATGCCGATCCAGCCGGCCGCCTCCTCGCTGATGCCCATGGCCTTGCAAAGCTCGGCCACCCC
The DNA here is from genome assembly GCA_009783115.1 of Desulfovibrionaceae bacterium. Next base: position 2,143 of record WRHT01000113.1, read on the forward strand.
CGCGGCAATGCTAACCTTGCCGCCCGTGGCCTCGCTGACGATGCTGTTCGCCGTCATGGCCAAGCCGATAGTGCCGCCGGCGATGAGCATGGCGCCGGCAAAGCTCCCGGCGCCGGTGGCTATGAGGGCCGCGCCCACGGCAATGGAAGCCACGGAGGCAATGGCCCCCAGCGCTATGCCGACGTATTTGAAAGCCTTAAGGAAGGGCTCCAGCTTCTGCTTATTCTTGAGAGCTTCCAACTGGTTCTGGATTTCTTCCGCCTTTTTGTCGTTAAGTTCCTTGATTTCCACCTTCTTGGCCTCAATGGACTCAAGCCCCGCTTTAACGGCGGTCTGGCGGCCTTCCATGCCGAGGGCCTGCACAAGCTGTTCAAGGGAGAGGCCGCTAAACTTTGGGTCGGCCAGGATGGGGATGTCTTTGGACACGCTATCCGGAATACCCCCGCTCTGGCTGGTGGCGGGCGGAACAACCTGGGGGTTTGGGCCGGTGGCGGGACTTGGGCTTTGCACGCCCTGCGCGGGGTCCAGGGGATTGGTCTGGACCACGCCGGTCTGGAGGTTGACCTGGGTCATGCCGTCCCTTCCTTTTTCAGAAGATCCAGCATGGCCCGGGCGCGTTCATGGTAGGAGCGGTGCTCGGGGTTGGCCGCATCGCCCAGTTCCACGGCCGCGTCAAAAAGGGCGCGGGCATTTTCCTGGTCGCCCTTCTTGAGGTAGCACAGCCCCGCATGTACCGAGGGGCCGGGACTGACCAAGCTCTCGGACAGAGTGGCCATGCCGTAGGCCTCAATGGCCCCGTCCAGGTTGCCGTTCATCTGGCGGCTGCCGGCCAGGCCCATCCAGAAGCGCGCGTCCTTATGATCGTAAATCGCCAGGGCCTTGAACATGGTTTCGGCATCCTTAAAATTGCCGGAATTATACAAGGTAAAGGCCAGGCCGTAGCCGGCCTCCAGCACTTCTGGTTGTATGCCTGTGGCCTCGGCCATGCTGAGGCCGGCCAGAAGGCCGTCCATGAGGGCCTCCACTTGTTCGGGGGATAATTGACCCGTCTGCTCGCTCATTATTTGTTCTCCTTTAATCAACGGACCTGGGCGAGCTGCGCCAAGGTCTGGTTGCTCTGCTGGATGGCCGAGTTGGCGCCCTGCAAATAAGAATTATATTGACCCATGAAATCCTGCACAAAGACCATCTTCTGTTGGGTGTCGGTGCCCAGGGTATCGAGGTGGGCCTGAAGGGACTGGATAGCCACATTCCATTCGTCCTTGTTGTGGAGGTAGTCGTTGCCCGTCGGGTCCCAGGCCAGGTTGTTCTCTTTCATGTATTTGATCATCTCCGGGGTCATCTCGGTGCAATTCTTATGAGGGGCGGCGCCCTTGTTGGCCGCGGCATCGGCCTGGAGCTGCCGGGCCTGCTGGAGCAGGTGGGCCACCTGTTTTTGCTCGTCCTGGGATTTCTGGATCTGGTCAATGTAGTTCATGGCACTGTTCTTGGACATTTCGGATAGGGCCAGTTGGAGCTTGGCGAATTGGAGCTGCAAACTGCCGGTGCCTCCGACACCGAGATCAATGTTGTTCATTACTTGGCCGAGGCCGCCTACCTGAGTCATAATTTTTCTCCTTACTAAAGGGTTAAATTTTCACCGCGCCAGGGCGGCTGCGGCCCGCGCTTTTGCCAGCGCTCTGGGCCGGGGCGGCTTGGGCCGCGCGGGCCTGCCCCGCCCTGGACGCTTCTTCCCTGGCTTGACTCAGGGCCTTCTCCAAATCCGGGGAGCGCTTCTCCTCCAGGGATTTCTTCAAATCCTCCGCGGAAAGCCCCGCCTCCTTGCGCATCCCGTCCAGTTGCGCGTTCAGGCGGGAAAACTCGTCCTTGATGGCCAGAAAAACCTGTTCCTGTTCCTTCATGTTCTGTTCCGTAAAAGCCATTACGTCCTCCTTTGTGGACCTTGAGGTTGTCCTTTTTGCGGGAATGCGTTTGCTCACCCTTTTGCAAAAGCTGCGCCAGACAGAAAAACATAATGAAAAACAATGTATTGAATATAAAACTGATCGGCCAGCGGGCCTGACAGCCAACCAAAGTTGGCGTTGGCGAAAACATTTATCCGTTGTAAACTAGATGTGGAATTTATCACGGATTTCAAAATCATTCAGGCCATTTTTTTACCCCCATGTGGTGTAAAAAAATACTCCATATGGGGTGTGACTTTAGCTCGTATGGGGCAAAAAAAATGGACAGATATGCCCTAAACATTGTGTTATCTTATATTGTTCAAGGCACAAGAGGTTATCGCTATGTTGTGCAACGCAGTAAAATCCATCTGTTCCCGTGCCGGCTGGAAAGAGCCGTTGGCAGACGGTAAAGGCGTTTACAGCTTTGACCTGGAGGGCGGGCTTTCCTTCAGCCTTTCCTCACCGGACGGGGAGCGCCTTCTGGCCCGTTCCACGCTCCTGGCCCCCGGGGCCGGTCTGGAAATAGCCGGGGAAACTCTGGCCACGGCCATGCGTATAACAGCCGCCCGTTTCGCCAAGCTCAAGGCCGTGACCGCCCTGAACCCGGAAACGAGGGGGCTTGAGCTTTATGCTTTCACCAGCCTGCGCGATGGGGACGCTGGGGCACGGGAGACGTTCATGGAAGATTTTCTCAATGAACTGTCCTTCTGGAAGGCCCAGCCCGCTCTGAATTCCTCCACGGTCTTCATCGTCCGCGGATAGGGCCGCCGGTATGTGTAAAAAAGCGCCAAACGCTCTCATACCGCTTTTAAACTTCTTCCTTTTCGCGCAAATTTTGATGCCGGCCCAGCCGCAGGCAGCCCAGGCGGCCGGCTTGAAAGATTTGCAAAAAACATACACGCACAGTTCACAAGGGGAGCCTCTCGCAGCCCTGCTCTCCGACTTCGCCATCAGCCAAGGCTACAGCGCCGCTTTCACCTCCCGGGTCGAAGGTACGGTCAACGGCGAATTTTCCGATCTGCCCCCGCAGTCTTTCC
>WRHT01000114.1 GCA_009783115.1 Desulfovibrionaceae bacterium
AGCCCCCTGGGCCAGCAGGGGCCAGGCGATCATGGCGCTGGACAGACAGTGCCAGGTGACTCCGGTAAATAGCCAGCCACGGACCAGCTCCAGCGCTCCCCAGCTTAGTCCCCCAGCCAGCAGGACCAGGGCCGGGGGCAGGCGGGAGGCGAAAAAACGCAGGAAAAGCGCGAAGGCGACATGGTAAACCGAGATGAAACATCCCAGGATAATGACGAAGATAAAAGCCAGGGGGATGGGAACCTGTCCGAAGTTGACCAGGGGATAAACCAGCCAGTAGGTGGACAGCAGTCCTCCCAGAAGAAATACGCAAACCGATCCGGCAACGGCCCTGCCCGTGTTTTCCGCCGTTAGCGCCAGGGCGGCCAGGCAGAGGGGAAAAAGCAGGACCAGGGGGGGGATCTGCGCGAGGCTATTGGGAAAACCCAGGAAAAATCCCAGTCCTCCAGCCAGTATGTAAAGCATTTCCCTGCCGTTGAAACTGAAAGACCGGATTACGGCGCCGGCCCTTGCCCCTGTGCCGCGCATCTCAGTCGGGTTTGGCGGCCAGCACGCTATATACCCGTCGGCGGTCCGCCTTTTCCACCGTAAAGACCATGCCTTCCAGGGTAAAGCTTTCTCCGGTCAAAGGCAGGCGTCCGGCGATATGCGAAAGCAGGCCGCCGATGGTATCCACCTCGTCGGACTCCAGGTTCAGGCGCAGGGCGGCGTTGATATCCTCTAGGTCGGCCCGTCCGGAGAGCCTGACGCTGCCGTCATCCAGCGGCAATATTTCCACGGCCTTGGGGGCGTCGTGCTCATCCTCGATGTCGCCGACTATTTCTTCCAGAACATCCTCAATGGTGATCAGACCTGAGGTTCCCCCGTATTCATCCAGGATGATGGCCATGTGGGTTTTACGCGCCTTGAACTCATTGAGCAGGGCCATGGCGTCCTTGGTTTCCGGAACGAAAAAGGGCTGGAGCATGACTTCCGTGACCGGCTGCCCGGTCTTGTCCGGATGCCTGGAGGCGCGCAGGAGGTCCTTGGCGTGGACCACCCCCACGATGTTGTCGCGGTTATCCTGGTAAACGGGCATCCTTGAATGTCCGCATTCCAGGATGCGTTCAATGGCCCCAGCCACGCTGGCCCCGGCTTCCACTCCCTGGATGTCCGCGCGGGGGGTCATAATATCTTCCACCGTCATGTCGTCCAGGCGGAGGATATTCAGCAGCATGGACCCTTCCGCCGCCTCCAGTTCCCCTTCCTGGCTGGCTTCAATTATGGCTTTTTCCACTTGGTCGGAATTTCTGCCTGTGAAGATCCGGCTTAATCTGCTGAAAATTCCGCTACTTCCAGAATCGCTGTCCAATTAGCTCGCCTCCTCTTCAATGTTCCGGCGCTGGATCCAGGCCGCCAGCGCGGGCACGCCTTCGTCCTGCGCCAAGTTCAGCCAGCGTATGCGCTCCATTGTCTCCGTATTTTCGCCGTCCTCTTTTCCCCAGGATATGAATTGCAGTCCGGCTTCCATTCCTTCTTGCAGTTCCGTAAGGTGGCTTATCCGGCAATGCAGCCAGAAACGCAGTTTTTTCCGCGTATCCGGGTCCATAAGTTCCAAAAAGAGCATCAGTTCTCCCAGGGAAAGCGGGCGCCCCCAGCTTGGGGGCAAGCGCCGGCGCGGGATGCGCAGTTTGCATCCCCCGGCGGAAAGGTTTTCCAGGATGAATTCTTCGGCCTTGAACCCGGCCCGGCCTGTATCTTTTTCCGACATGACGATCAAGGCCGCCTTGGGCCAAGCGCGAGGCAGAGGGAATTCGTCCGTTCCCGGCATACTGTCCGCGGCCCAGAGGGCCGCGCCCGCCAGGTACTCCCTGGTGGGCGGCATCCGCAGGAAGGAGCGTTTGCGTCTGTTTTCCAGGCGGAGAGGCAGGCTTAAGACCAGGCTGCATCCATGATCCTCGGTTTCCAGCCTCTGGATGCAAGTGGCAAAGGCATAGTGGAGAAGCTTCCGCTGTCCGCGGGAGATGGTGAAATGACAGCCGGCCTTTTTGCTGACCAGGGCGCGGGCCTGTTCTTCCGGCCAGTCGCTTTCCAGGATCAGTCCGTCCTGGCGCAGGCGTTCCGGGATACATCGCAGTAAGGGGGTACGCCGTCCATCGCCGAGATGCGGATGTAATTCAAAAAGGCTGTGCTCCTTTATCGCTTGGCGCAGAATCTGGCGTATGCCTTCCTCGGAGTGCAACTGCCCGGACAGGGCGAGGTCGCCCTTTTTATAGCGCAGGAGGAAGAAGAGGACCAGGAGCAGGATGGCCAGAACGGCGCCGGTATAGAGGATCATATTCTTTGCGTAGTGGTCTTTTTGAGATGGATTTCAACACAATTTAAGGCCGCCGGGGTGACTCCGGGTATACGCCCGGCCTGCCCAAGGGTGCGCGGCCGGACGGCCGCGAGCTTTTCTGCCGCTTCCCGGCTCAGCCCATGCACCTGAGTGTAATCCACTTCGCCGATACGCACCAGTTCTAATTCGCTCTGGCGGGCGGCTAGTTCCTCTTCCCGTTTCAGGTATCCGGCATAGAGCAGGGCGCTTTCGGCCTCATTCCGGCATTCGGGGCTGTATTCCATAATATCCGGCCAGAAACGGGCGATTTTGGCGCTGTTCATGCCCGGCCGGCGCAAAAGCTCCGCCAGGCTGATATTTTTTCCGGGCAGGCTCTCTCCAAGTTCTTCGAAGGCGGCCCGTCCGGCGGCGTCCGGCCTGACCTCGCGGGCGGAAAGCTCTTGCAGCAGGCTTTCTTTTTTGCCGCGCCTAGTTTCGTATGCGCGCCAATCCGCGTCCGGGATCAGGCCCAGTTCACGGCCAAGGGGGGTGAGACGTTCATCGGCGTTGCTGTGCCGGAGCGACAAGCGGTGCTCGGCCCTGGAGGTGAACATGCGGTAGGGTTCGTGGATGCCCTTGGTCGCCAGATCGTCCACCATGACGGCCAGGTAAGCCTGGCGGCGTTCCGGCATAAAGGCCGTCCGTCCCGTAAGGGAGCAGAAGATGTTCAGTCCGGCCCAGATTCCCTGTCCGGCGGCCTCTTCATAGCCGGAACTGCCGTTGAGCTGTCCGGCGGACCATAATCCGGGCACGGCCTTTACTTCCAGGGAAGGGGCAAGCTGGGTGGGCGGCAGGTAATCGTATTCCACCAGATAGCCAGGGCGGATGATATGATGTCTTTCCAGCCCGGGAATCATGGACAGAAAGGTCTTTTGTATTCTCAAGGGCATCCCGGTATGAATGCCGTTGGGATAAACCTCCTGGCTGTCCACGCCTTCCGGCTCCACAAAAATCTGGTGCCTGGGACGCTGCGGGAAGAGAAAAACCTTGTCTTCGATGGCCAGGCAGTAGCGCGGGCCTGGGTGGGTGAGGCTTCCGTCATACAGCGGGGAGAGGAGCAAGTTTTCGGCAATGTACTGGTGGCTTTCAGGCGTGCTCCAGGCCAGATGGCAGGGGAGCTGGGGCAGGGGCGGAGGCGGGCCGTAAAAGCTGAACCGGGGCGGCGGGTCATCGGCGGGTTGAGGCTCCATGCGGGAAAAATCAACGGAATTCCTGGCCAGGCGCGGGCTGGTTCCGGTCACGAAACGGTCCAGGCTGAGGCCCAAATTGCGCAAAGCCCGACGGATCCTTCCCGCGGGCGCGTCTCCCAGGCGGCCGCCGGGAAAGCGCTTTTTGCCGATGTGCAATACGCCCCCGACAAAGGTGCCCAAGGCCAGGAGCAGGGCGCGGCAGGAAAATTCCCGCCCGGATTCGGTCCTGGCCCCGCTGACCCTGCCCCGGCGCAGCAGGGGAGTGGCCAGAAAATCCTGGATCACCCAGATGTTGGGATGCCCGAAGATATCCTGCTGAACCGCGTCCAGATAGGCCTTCCGGTCAATTTGGGCGCGCGGGGCCTGTACCGCAGGACCTGCGCCGGTATTGAGCATGCGGAACTGTAAACCCGCGGCGTCGGCCCATCGCCCCATCATGCCGCCAAGAGCGTCTATTTCACGGACGATATTCCCTTTGCCGACTCCACCGATGGACGGATTGCAGGAGAGATAGCCGATGCGTTCCAGGTTGCCGCTGATGAGCAGGACTTTCAGGCCGAGGCGGGCCATGGCCAGGGTGGCCTCGCACCCGGCGTGTCCTCCCCCGGCCACTATGGCGTCAAAGGTATCCGGGGCGCGGCGCGGATCAGGGTCAGGCGGCGGGATGCGCATATTCAGGTTTCGGCCCTGGCCAGAATCAGGCGGGAATCTTCCGCTCCGGTCACCACCACGATGGTTCCGGACGGCAGATCCGGGCCTTTGACCAGCCACCAGATCCCGTCCAGTTTTACCCGGCCCTGTCCATGGGCCAAGGGTTCGTCCAGAACGGCCTGGCGGCCGAGGTAGCTGTTCAGGCGGCGGTTGAGGGTGCTGTCAGGGGAGGGGCCGGCCTTGCGGATCAGCCGGCGCCCGGCCAGGATGGACAGCAGGGAGAGGGCGGCGCAGAGCAGCAGTTGCCAGGGCCAGGCAAAGCCGCCGCTTACATGGAGGATCAGGCCGGTAAGGAGCGCCCCCGCTCCGAACCAGAGCATAAAGACGCCAGGCAGCAGGATTTCCAGACCCATGAGGACGATTCCGGCCAGATACCAGTTCCACCAGGCCGGGTCCAGGGGAAAGCTTATGTCCATGGGTTAATCCGCCTTCAGGTTCCGCGCGGGCTGCTTCTGTCCCTGCTGTCCCTGAAACAGTTCCGCGATGCCGGCCAGAGATCCCAGTAGGGAAGAACTCTCCATGGGCATGAGCAGCACCTTTTGATTGGGGGCCTGGGCCAGGGCCATCAGGGATTCGACATATTTCTGGGCCACAAAGTAATTGATGGCGTTGATGTTGCCCTTGGCGATGGCTTCAGAGACCATGGTGGTGGCGGCGGCTTCGGCTTCGGCCGCCCGTTCCCTGGCCTCGGCCTCGCGGTAGGCCGCCTCCCTTTCTCCTTCGGCCTTGAGGATGGCCGCCTGCTTCAGGCCTTCAGCCTTGAGAATGGCTGACTGCTTGTGCCCTTCCGCCTCCAGCACGGCGGCGCGCTTGCCGCGTTCGGCCTTCATCTGCCTGGCCATGGAATCCACCAGGTCGCGGGGCGGG
>WRHT01000115.1 GCA_009783115.1 Desulfovibrionaceae bacterium
TCCCTGAAGGCCTCCCTCTTTTTAAGCACGGTTATCCAGGCAAGCCCCGCCTGCATGCCTTCCAAGATCAGCATTTCAAACAGCCTGCCGTCGTCATGCACAGGCCGCCCCCATTCGTGGTCATGATAGTCCAGGTATATGGGGGTATCTCCCGCCCAAGGGCAGCGGATCTTTTCATTCATAGCGCCATCTCTCGTGAAAAATGCTTGCAGGCCCGGCTGAAAAGCTCTTCCGGGCCGCCGGAGGCGTCCAGCACTTTCACCCGCCCCGGCTCTTCCCCGGCTATGGACAGGTAGCCGGCGCGCACCCGGCTGTGAAAGGCCAGGGATTCCGCCTCAAAGCGCCCTTCCTTGCGTTCCAGGCCCTGCTCCAGGTTGCGCCTCCTGGCCCTGGACAGGCCCATCTCCGGGGGAAGATCCAGCACCAGGGTCTGATCCGGCGCAAGGCCGCCGGTGGCCGCGTGGTTCAAGCGCCGGAGCAGATCCAAATCCAGGCCCCGGCCATATCCCTGGTAGGCCAGGGTGGAATCCGTAAAGCGATCGCAGAGCACCAGCTCCCCCCGCTCCAGGGCCGGGCCAATCACCCGGCGCGCATGCTCGGCCCGATCAGCCAAGTAGAGAAAAAGCTCGGCCTCCATGCAGACCTTTTCCCGGTCGGCATCCAGGAGCAAGGGGCGCAGTTCCCGGCCCAGTGCGCTTCCCCCCGGCTCGCAGGTGAGCAGCACGGAGTGCCCGCGTCCGGCCAGCCAGCCGGCCATTTTTTGCAGCAGGGTGCTCTTGCCGGAGCCTTCTATTCCCTCAAGGGTAATGAATTTAGCAGGCATAAATTAGTATTTTTTGGTGTTCAAAATTGTTTGCTGTGACACAGCCTTTTATTTTGTTAGTGGCCGCAAAGGCGATCACTTACCGGCGTCAGGCATCCAGGGTAACGAACATTGGACCTCCCGGCGGGCTGAAGGCTTTTTGTCCACGGACTCCAGCGGCTCCGGGGTGGCTGCCGGACGGAACAGGCGGCGCTCCAGGCCGGGAGCGAAGTCGCTCCAGGCGTTCCCGCCCGCGGAGGATCCCTCCAGGGCGTTTTCCACCTGGTTGAGCTTGGCGTCCAGGTTATCAGCGAAATGCAGGGCCAGGGCCTCGGCGGTGGCCGGGAGGCAGGGAGAGCCGAATTCCAGCGAACCGTGATGGCTGAGGATGAGATGCCTCAGGTGTTCGGCCAGTTCCGCCTCCAGATCGCTGCGGCGCAAAAAAGGATCCAGCATTTCCAAGCCCAGGGTGATATGCCCGATGAGCCGCCCGGCCGTGGTGTACTCGATCACCAGGCCGGAACCGAGTTCGCGGATTTTGCCGAGATCGTGGCACAAGGCTCCGGCCAGCAGCGTCTGGCGATCCAGGACCGGATAAAGTCCGGACATGGACAGCACGGCCCGGCAGACCCCCAAGGTATGCTCCAGAAGCCCCCCGGCACAGGCATGGTGCATATTCTTGGCCGCCGGGGCGAGGCGCAGTCCGGCGGCGATTTCCTCATCCTTCAAAATTTGCCGGTAAAATTTCTTCCAGGGGGCATGCACCAAGGTCTTACGGCAAAGATCCTCCAGTTCCTCCAGCATGTCCGGGATAGCCCGCCGGCTGGCCGGGATGAAATCCGCCAGGTTCAGCTCCCGCGTCCGCGCTTCATCCAAAAGGCGCAGGTCCTCCACCACCATCTGGCCGCGATCGCGGTACAGTTCCACCCGGCCGCGCACCTGAACCAGAAGTCCGGAGCGCAAATCCTGGAACTGCGCGCTCAAGGGAGGCCAAATTTTGCCCTCCATGCTCCCGCTGGTGTCCTTAAATTCCAGCCGCCAATACGGGCCGTTGCGCGACTGCCCCTGCCGGGCCGAAGCCAGCAGAAAAACCCCCTCCACCGCGCCGCCCGGCTCCAAATCGCTGATAAACCGCTTTTTCAGGCTCATGTCTTTCTCTTGAACATTTTTTCAAGTTCATGGCGGCCCAGGACCAGCGCCGCCGGCCGGCCGTGCGGACAATAATCGCGATCCTCCGTCTCAAGCCATTGCCGGACCAGGTTCAGGGCCTCGGCCCGGCTCAGGCGCTGCCCGGCCTTGATCGCCCCCCGGCAGGCCATGAGGGTGAGCAGCGGGGAAAGACCTTCCCCCGCCTCTTTTTTGCCGGCCAGGGCCTCTCGAAGAAATTCCCGGGCCTGGCCCGCCGTGAGCAGGGAAGGCGCGGCCTTGACCAGCAGCAGATCCGTCCTGGGGCTGGACAAAGAAAAGCCCAGCCCGGCGAGTTCGGCCCAAAGCTCTTGCAGGCGTTCGGTCTCGGCGCGGTGCAGGGGCAATTCCAGGGGCAGGGCCAGGAGCCGGGCTTCGTTCCGGCCGGCATCCCGCTCCAGGCGCCGGGCCAGGATGCGCTCATGGACCGCGTGCTGGTCCAGGAGGATGAGCTGTTCCTCCCGCATTAACGCCAGATAGGTTCCGGCAATCTGCCCCAGGTAAGTCAACCCGGAGACGGACGGTAAAGCGGGGCGGGTTTCCGCCTCCCGCGGCGCGTCCTGGGGCGGTTCCCGCAGATCCGCGGGGGCGACGGAAAAAACCGCCGGCTCCTCCCGGAGATTTTCGGCAGTCCAAAAATCGTCAGGCACGGATCTTTCCGGGCGCGGGGCGCGCAAGGAGACCGATAGCGGATCTTTATCCGCCTGCCCCCAGAAACCGGGCGGCCTGGCCGCCCGCTCCCCCGGATCCTCCTCCGGAGCCGGAACAGAATATCCAGGCCCGGCGGACGAAGAGACATGCAGTGGAGGAAAATACGCCGGGGCGGCGACAGACTCCCGCCCCAGAGCGCTCTCCATCGCCTGGAGCACCGCCCCGAATACCGCCCGTTCGTCGCGGAAACGCACCTCGCTTTTGGCCGGATGGACATTCACATCCACTTCTTCGGGGTTGAGTTCCAGAAAAAGCAGGGCCTGCGGATATTCCCTGGAAAGGATGCGCCCCTTGTAAGCCTCCCGGCAGACCTTCAACAGCAGGCGATCCGCCGCCGGCCGGCCGTTCACATAGAACCACAGGCGATCCGCCCTGGGCTGGGTGGATGAAGGCAGGGAAAGAAGACCGCTGACCCTGATCCCGTCCTTCTCTCCCTGGAGCGGACGCAGGGCGGCGCAGACCTGGGGCGGCCAGATCCGGGACAGGCGTTCCGGCAGGCTTTCTTTGGGCGGCAGGCGGCAAAGCTCGCGGCCGCCGGAGGAAAAAGCGAAACCGGCTGGCAGGGCGGCCAAGGCAAGACGCCAGAGAATATCCTGGCAACGTTTAAGTTCCGTGGCGTTGCTTTTAAGAAACTTCAAACGGGCCGGCACGTTGGCGAAGAGATCCCGCACCTCCACCAGGGTTCCGCCGCGCAGGGCCGCCGGCCCGCGGGCCAGGATCCGCCCGTGGAGAAGCTCGATGAAGGCGGCCTCCTGCCCGGCGGCAGCGCTGGTCACCCGCAGGCCGGAAACCGAGGCTACGCTGGAAAGGGCCTCTCCCCGGAAACCATAACTGTTCACCCGGAGAAGCTCGGACAGGGAATGGATTTTGCTGGTGGCGTGGCGGGTCACGGCCAGTTCCAGCTCTTCTCCGGCGATACCCCGGCCGTTGTCCTGCACGGAGATCAGGGTCTGTCCCCCGTCCTCCATATGAATGAGCAGATCGTCCGCCCCGGCGTCCAGGCTGTTTTCCAGCAACTCTTTGAGCACGCTGGCCGGGCGCTCCACCACCTCGCCGGCGGCGATCTGATCCCGCAATTCCGGCGGCAGTATTATTATGGGACGAGCTATTGCGCGCATAATCCTAACCGATACTATATAAAAATACTCTCCGCCATTGCCTTCCGCCGGATGAATACTTATAATCAGCTCATACCGGGCGGGCAGAGGCTTCGAAACGCGCTGCCGTGAACACGCCGGGGAGCTGAGCCATATGAATAAAATCGAACTGGAGAAGAAGAAAGATTCCCCGCCCCAATCCGGCGCCGGCAAAACCTATGACCCGGAATTGTTGTACGTGGAATGCAAACTGTGCGGCCGCCCGATTATCTGGGCGCCAGGCCGCACCACCAACCTGCTTTTGCAGTCCGACATCAATCCCCTGTCCCTCGACGAACACTGCCTCATTCTGTCCGACGGCTGCCGGGAATGCATGCCGGATGCCGACGGTTTCCACATGAGCATCGTCCGCCTCTCCCAGATGCCTATCGCCTCGCTGCTGCTCATGCACAGGCCGCCCGGCCACGCCTGAGCGCCTTCCTTAAAAAGAGTTCGTAAACAAAGCGGTATACAAGGCCGCCCCGAAGCGCTGATCATAACGCGCCGTATCCTTCATCAGTTCTTCCGCGGCCTGGATCAGGGGCTTGGCCTCGGCGTAAACCCTTTTCTGGATCATCGCGGAAAAGGAATCCGCCACCGCCGCCAGGGAGCCTACCACGGACAGGCGCTGCCCGGAAAGATGCTGCGGATAGCCGGATCCGTCAAGACGTTCATGGTGTTCCAAACAGGCCGCCTGGGTCTCGCCGGCGGCCGTTTCCATCTTCTGGATAATCTGCATGCCGGTCAGCACATGGGGGGGAATCTTGTCCCGCTCTTCCTGCTTGAGAGGCTGCTCCTTGTTCAGAATAAAGAGGGGGACCTTGCTCATGCCCGCGTCATGCAGCAGCAGCCCCAGGGCCAGGGCGTCCAGTTCCTTGCGGGACGGTTCTTCCTTGATGTGCAGAAAGAGCCAGGTCCCCGCCAGCAAGGTGTTGACCGAGTGGCTGACCAGGCTGTATTCAGCCTGGTGCAGCCGGCGCATAAATGATTTAATTCGATATTTGTCCTGCCACAGGTATTCGGTAAAAACCAGGCAGTCTTCCAGGAGCGGCTGAAAAAGCAGCCTGACCGGCTGATCCAGAAAAGCGGCCATTTTCAGCCCCAAGGCCCTGACGATAAGCTCCGAGACCTCGCCCTCTTTCAGGTTCTTATCAACCAGCACCAAGTCAAGCTGCTTGACGATGTGTTGGGAGTACACCGCATAGTCCGCCCGCGAGACAAAAAGGTTGCCCTCCTCGCAGAGCCGCTGGATTT
>WRHT01000116.1 GCA_009783115.1 Desulfovibrionaceae bacterium
AAGCCGGTCCCTACGGTCACGAAACCGAAGCCGCGCGGCGATGCCGCGTACATGCCGGTGAAGTACGGAATAGTGGCCGCGGTGGTCAATTTTTTCAGGCCGCTCCACAAAATGACGAAAGAGCCTGAACCGCCGTCGCTGGTAAGGTCAAACCAGCCGGTACACTGGGGAGCAAAGTTCAGGTAACGGCAGTCCAATCCAACCAGTCCGGCCTTGGTCAATTCCGGAGCAGGCTTTTTTTGGACGGACTGGGCCGCAAAGACAGGCACATCGGCGATAAATTCCACATAAGTTTTGCCGGAAGCCTGCCAGTCATTGTAAATCCTGTCCTCCAGCCAGGGCGTCTGGGGGTTCCCGGTGGCCGGATCATAGCCGGCTATGGAATGGTGGCGCGGATGCGCGATGCTGCGTCCCTTGTAATCCCATATAAAGGCATAATTGCCCTCGGCGGAGTCCGGAAGCTCAGTATATCGTTCAGGGGTGGGCATGATCCGGTCCACAAATTCCATGATATGATCATGGTCCAGAGCCAGGGTCACATAGCCGGTAATCCTGCCGTTCCTAACCACCGGCGCGCCCCAGCGCACCAGGCCTTCAAAGCGTCTGCCCACGGGGTTTTCCCGCCCGGAGTAAGCCATGTTCTCCGGATCATAGGGGACGCCCCGGCGAGCGGCGTTTTCCTGGGTGTAAACACCGATGATATTGGTTCCGACATAAGCCCCTATGACATCGGAAACATATATTTCACCTTGGGCGAGCTTTTTCAGCTCCTGAAAGTAATTTTCCGCCCGGACATAGGTATTTTCACGCCTGGAGACATCCCGCAATTCGCTGGAAAGACGGGAGGTGGTGGTGACTTTCAATTTTTCCATCCCGTCAGGATCAATGAAAGTGATTTCCATGAAAAGCGGTTTTGTCTCATATTCGTAATCATCCGCCACGCGGTGATGAAAGGATATGTCGTTTTCCTGGTTGGAGGAGGGAAGGCTGCCACGCTCAGGCCGTTCCGCCGCCGGCCCCCAGCTTTTCCCGTCTTCGCGCAGACGCCACGGTCCGGGCTTGACCAGTCTTCCGGTCCGGACACGCACAAAGTTGGTGTAATTCTCCACTGTAGGGTCCAGGCGGGCGGCCAAGGCGATGTCGCTGTCCCTGGAATATAGAAAATCGGCCACCCTGAAGGCCGTATCCGTGGCCAGGCGCTCTATGTCTTCCCTAGCCAGATCGTCCAACGCGGCAATGGCGTCACGGGTGGCTATCCTGCCGGCGGCGACCAGGGAGGAATTGGCCGTGTCATGCAGGTTCAAGGCCCGCCGCAAGACATCTTCTCCCAGGCTCCATGACTGGCGCCAAGCCAGGATAGCCACCAGAACCAACGGCATAACCATGATCAAGATGAACAGGACAATGAGCTTGGCACGCATGCCCAAGCCCAGGCGGGAGGAAATTCTTTCTATGTAGAGGCGGAGATCACCGCTTTTGTGCGTCATGACGACATAAATAAAAGATCGCAAAAAAAATTTCCACAGCAAAATTAAAAAGCCAAGGCCGTTGCCCCCGTGCTTAAAGGGCAACGGCCTCCAAAGGCTTTTTCCCGCTGAAATGTTTTACGGCAAAGACCGGGCCATAAGTTTCATCCCCCCGGTCTCCTCGCCGAGCTCGCGGCGCAGAGAATTTTGCAGGTCCAAGGCCAAGTGGCGCAAGGCCGCATTAATGCTCATGGATTCATCACGGCCCAGGATCAAGGCGCTTTCCTCCAGGGCCAGCACCATGCCGCAGGGAACTCCATGCAGGCTCAGGGGAAGGGTAAGCAGCTTGCCTTCTTCCGGGCCGACGAACCGGCCGCGGGACTCCTCTTCCAGGTGAAAGACGGAAATATCGGAACACGGGCACAGCGGCCGGACACTTTTTTTCAGGGCCGCGACCCAGGCCTGGAAGCTTTTTTCCCGCGGCTGCGCCGTGAGATAAAAACGGAGGCTCCGGGAACCCTGATCCGGATCCCAGACGGCCACCTGGGGATGGCGGAGAGGCAGGAGGGTTTGCAACTTCAGAAAAGCCCGCCGCAGGATCTCTCCGGGGTCGGCGGAATCCTGGGGATACGTCAAAAAACCGACTAGAAAATCCAGAGTCCTGCTCTTGCGCTCCAAAAGTTCTCTTTCCAGGGAAATTTCCTGCACCATGCGCAGGACATCCTCCTGAATCTCCTCCATTTCAATGATGCGGGCGACCTTTTCCCGGAGGCGCGTGGAACTGCATGGCGGCCTGATGATCTCCTGCACCCCCGCGTCCAGGCCGAATTCCAGATCGCTCTGGACATAGCCTTCGTCCAGGAGCAATACTTTGGGCAGGCAGCGCAGAAAACTGGCCGGCTGGCCGCGCATGCTCAGCAGGAGCCTGAGCTGGGCCGTCCGGATCAGCATAAGCCTGGGCTGGCCCTGTTCACATGCCTCAAGGGAGGGAATAATCCCCTCAGGCCAATTGGTCAGGTGGAATTTTTTGCCCAGAGTTTCGCGCAGGGCGGCTGCCCGCTCTTCCGGAAAACCCAGGGTCCAAATACTGAAAGTCCCCATTTTTCTTACCTCCCTATGGAGTGAATAAGCAAGAAACGTTCCAAATAAGCTATCCCGGAGGGATTGCCTTAGCCCTGAATTTATGTTTTTTGTCAGGCATGTCTGCGCATAAAATCTGGGCCAGCCTGCATCCCTTCTATGAGCGCGGCCCCATGCTGGGGCGGATTGAAGCCAATCGCCGCTTCATCCGCGCCCTTCTTGAAAGCGACCCTTTTGACGCCTATCATTTTTTCCTGCCCCATCCCGATGACTGCGCGGCTTTGCAGAAAAAGCTGACGGAGCGCTTCCCGGAGATATCGGCCGCCGGGCGCTTTTACCTGAGCCAGCACCGCCTCTTGCCGGGAAATCTGGCGGAGCGGGATTACTACTGCATGCACCTTTCCGACCCCTTCATGCGCTATACGGATGCCATGTGCCTACGCAACGCCTTCAGCCGGCGCATCTTTCCCCTGACCGCGCCCACCCATTCATTGAGTTACGCCGATTACGGGGAGCAGTTCATGCGGCACCTCTGGGGAGGGACCACCAGCCGGGACGCGCTGGCGGCGACCTCGCGGGCGGGGCTGGAGGTCACGCGCAATTACTATGCCAGGCTCCAGCGCAACTATGCCCTGCCCCCGGAAAAATTCCCGGCCCCGGCCGTGCGGCATATCCCCCTGGGGGTGGATCCGTCCGACCTTCCCGCGCCAGAGGAAAAAGCGGCCTTGGGGGCGGAGCGCCGGAAGGAGCTGGGACTGGGGGATGAGCTGGTTTTTCTCGTTTTCGCGCGCCTTTCCTACTATTCCAAGATGGATCCGCTCCCCCTGCTCCGCGCTTTGAAACGGGCGGAAAAGGCCGGTCTGAAACCAGGATCCTACTGCCTGGTATTGGCCGGCTGGCTGGAGGAGGAAGACGACTTCGGCGCGGATATCGAAAAACTCGCCGCCAACCTGAAAATCAAGTGCCGCATCGTCGCCAGGCCGGATCAGCAAACCCGCAAGGAGCTGTATGCCTTGGCGGATCTCTTTTTATCCCCGGCGGACAACCTGCAGGAAACCTTCGGGCTGACCCTGCTGGAGGCCGCCGTCTCCTCCCTGCCGGTTATCGCCTCGGATTTTGACGGCTACAAGGATTTGGTCCTGGACGGCCGGACCGGCCTGCTCATCCCCACCGTCGGCCCCTCGGCCACCCCTGGAACGGACGCCCTGCGCGACATGGTTCCCAACGGGGAAGGGCACCTGCTCCTTGCCCAGCAGTGTGTGGTGGAAGTTGAAGCCCTGGGGCTGGCCATAAGCCGCCTGGCCCTGGACGCGGATCTGCGCCGGAAGATGGGGGCCGCCGGACGGGAGCGCGCGCTGGCGGATTTTACCTGGAAAAGGATAATCCGGCTGTACTTGGCGCTCTGGGAGGAACTGAACGAAATTCCCTGCGCTCTCCCGGAAAATCCCCGGGATCGCCCGCTTTCAGCCCTGTATCATCCGGCAGGTCCGTGCTATACGGAAATCTTCAGCGGCTATTTCAGCCGGCGGGCGGAAGATCTGGCGCAGTCCGGCCACCGGCTGCGCCTGAGCAAAACCGGGGAAGCCGTGTACCGGGGCCGGGATTTCCCGGTCATTTACCGAATGATCGCGGACCGGGTCGACCAGGAGCGGATCCGGCGCCTGCTTTTCCTGGCCCGGCGGCCCAAACCCTTCGCGCTGTTGCGGCAGGAGGCCAGGGAGCTTACGCCGGAAGAAAGGATTCTTGACCCGGACTTTCTGCTGCTCTGGGCCATGAAGCATGACTACCTGGAATTTGAGCCGCTTCTCCAAGGAGAAAGATAATGTGTTTGGCGGTCCCGGTTAAGGTGGAGGAACATCTGGAGGCCGGCATGCTGCGCTGCCGGGTGGGCGAGAGCGAAACTTTCGTGCTGGCCTCGGACGCCTTGCTGGAAGATCGCCCGGCCTTGGGCGACTATGTGATCGTGCACGCGGGTTTTGCCCTGCACCGGGTGGAACCGGAGGCGGCTGAAGAAACCTTGAGCCTGCTCCGGGAAATCGCCTCCCAGGAGGCCGGGCTTGGCTGAGCGCACCCCGGCCAGGATGGAAAAAATCCGGCGGGTTCTCGGCTTCCGCCAGCGGGATCTTACCCTGGTGCTGGCCAATATTCATGACCCGCACAATGTTTCGGCCATTTACCGCAGTTGCGACGCCTTTGGAGTGTCTTGCGTGCACCTGTATTACACGGACAACGTCTTTCCGGCGATCCAGTCCTCCAGCTCGGCTTCAGCCATGAAATGGGTAGAGAGCGCGCGCTACCGCGGACCGGAAGAACTGCGGGCGTCCCTGAAGGCGCAAGGGATGCGCATTTACGCCAGCTCCTGTTCCCCGGCCTCCGTGCCGGCGAGCGCCTGCGACCTCGCCGCCCCCAGCGCGATCATTCTGGGGAACGAACATAGCGGGGTCGCGGAGGAGCTGACCGGCATCGCCGAGGCGGAACTGCATATCCCTATGTACGGGATGATCCAGAGTTTCAACGTCTCGGTGGCCGCG
>WRHT01000117.1 GCA_009783115.1 Desulfovibrionaceae bacterium
GAGGAGCGGATCATCGCCGCCGCCGAGGCCGCCTATGCCCATGAATTCATCATGTCCATGCCGGAAGGCTACGATACCTTGGTGGGCGAGCGCGGGGTCAAGCTCTCCGGCGGACAGAAGCAGCGCCTGACTATTGCCAGGGCCATCGCCAAGAATGCCCCTATCTTGATCTTGGACGAGGCCACCAGCGCCCTGGACTCGGAGTCGGAAAAGATCGTGCAGCGCGCCCTGGAAAACCTTATGCGCGGCCGCACCAGCATTGTCATCGCCCATCGCCTTTCCACCGTGCTGGAAGCGGACCGCATCCTGGTCATGCGGGAGGGCCGGGTGGAGGCCGAGGGCAGCCATCGTTCCCTGCTGGAAAGCAGTCCCCTGTATGCCAAACTTTACGCCATGCAGTTCAGCGAACAGCCATGAAATTGCGTTACCGCCTATTAAGCGTTCTGCTTCCGCCGCTTTACCGCTTGTGGACCTCCAGTCTGCGCTGCGAGGAAATAGGGAGAGAGGCCCTGGATGCTCTGGACGCCCGGGGGGAATGCGCGGTTGTTTGCGTCTGGCACGGGGAGATTTTCACCGTCTGGCGCTTCAAGAGGCAGCTCAGGCTGGCGGCCATGATCAGCCGGAGCGCGGATGGGGAATTTTTGTCCCTCATGGCCGAAAAATTCGGCTTCGCCCTAGTCCGGGGTTCCAGCAGCCGGGGCGGGGTTGCCGCCCTGCGTTCGGCGGCCCAAGGCATAAGGGAAAAACGGCAAAGTCCCTGCATCGCCCTGGACGGACCGCGCGGCCCTTACCATCAGGTCAAGGATGGGGCTGTTTTCCTGGCCCATTATTGCGAAGCCTGGGTGACGCCGGTGCGCATCTTCGCCTCCCGTTGCCTGCGTTTCGGCAGTTGGGATCGTTTCTGCCTGCCCTTGCCCTTCAGCCGGGTACGCCTGGTTTATGCCGAACCTTACCGCCTGGAGGGCGGGGAACTGACCGAGGAGGCTCTGGTTCGGGAACGGGGCAGACTTAAAGAAAAGATGGAGGCGCTGGAAATTTGCGCCTTTCCTGAGCGTTGAGGCCGGGTATGTCTATTTTGGGACGTATGCAGCTTGCCGTTTATCTGTTCTTCTGCCGCTTGATCCGCGTCCTGGGCTTCGGGGGCGTGTATAAACTGGGCGGCTTTTTGGGACGCGCTCTCTGGCTCCTGGCCGTTTCCCGGCGCCGTTACGCCGTGGAGTCCGTCGGCCGCCACCTGAATGTCGGTCCTCTGGAGGCCCGGCGCATTGCCAAGGCCAGTTTTGAGCATACCTTACGCTCTTTTCTGGAATTACCTCTGGCCCGGGATTTTACCCTGGGAGAAGACAACCGGCGGCTGGCTCCCCTGCCCCGGCATTTTTTGGAGATGCTGGCGGAAAAAAGGCCGGTGGTCGCCATAGGTTGCCACCTGGGGGCTTGGGAACTAAATGCCGGAATTTCCAGCGCCGTCCGCCCCGAGTGGCGGCGGGGCATTGTGGTGCGTGAACAAAAGAACAACGCCGCCACAGTTCTGTTCCGCCGTCTGCGTGCCAATGGCGGGGTGGAAATTTTGGGACACCGCAATACCGCCCCCGCCGTGCTTCAGATATTGCGCGAGAACGGCACGGTAGCCTTTCTGGTGGATCACAACACCAGCAATCACTCTGAAGCCGTCTTTCTGCCTTTTCTGGGTGAAAGCGCGGCCGTGAATCTGGGGCCGGCCCTGTTGGCCCTGCGCGCCAAGGCGATGGTTTACCCCTCTTTTTTGTGCCGCAAGACTGATGGCAGTTATGAATACATGGCCCTGGAACCTTTGGATGCCGGCGCCCTGGAAGGGAGCATTGCCGAAAGAACCCGGCGTATTGCCGAGTTTTATACCAG
Source organism: Desulfovibrionaceae bacterium (assembly GCA_009783115.1). The sequence continues at coordinate 1,879 of WRHT01000117.1, forward strand.
GGCCGTTGAAGAATTCGTCCGTCAATGCCCGGAACAATGGTTCTGGATGCACCACCGCTGGAAAACCCGGGAATGATTCACAACAAGGTTCCGCTGAGGAAGAGCGCGGCCACCGAGAAATAAATAACCAGCCCGGTCACGTCCACCAGCGTGGCCACGAAGGGAGCGGAGGCCGTTGCCGGGTCAAGGCCGCAGCGTTTGAGGGCCAGAGGGATCATCGAGCCGGAGAGGGTTCCCCACATGACCACGAAGATCAGGGTTACCGAGACGGTCAGGCCCACCGGAATCCAGTACTCGCCGTAATCGTACAAGCCGGCTTTCTGCCAGATCAGGATGCGGATAAAGCCGATGGCCGCCAGGGTGGATCCCAGGAGTAGCCCGGAGAGAATCTCTTTGGTCATCACCTGGAACCAGTTGCCCAGGCGCAGTTCGTTCAGGGCCAGGGAGCGGATGATCAGGCTGGCGGCCTGGGAGCCGGAATTGCCGCCGCTGGAGATGATCAGGGGGATGAACAGGGCCAGGACCACGGCTTTGGATATTTCCCCGTCGAAATAGGCCATGGCCGAGGCGGTGAGCATTTCTCCCATAAAGAGCAGGATGAGCCAGCCGGCGCGTTTTTTGACCAGATCCAGCAGGGGGGTGCGGGTGTAGGAAAGATCCAGATCCTCAGAACCTCCGAACTTGTGGAAGTCTTCAGTATTTTCTTCTTCCGCCACATCCATTACGTCGTCAATGGTCACGATGCCCACCAGGGTTCCATCGCTGTCCGTCACCGGCAGGGCCACCCGGTCATGATCCTTGAAGGTTTTAACGGCCGCTTCCTGGTCGTCCATGGCGTTCAGGGAGATGAAGCGGCCATCGCTGAGTTCCGAGATGGTCTGCTCCGGCGCGGCCAGGATGATTTCCCTGATGCGCAGGTCGTCCACCAACCTCCATTGGTCGTCCACCACATAGACGACGTTGAGGGTCTCCGAGTCGCGTCCGAAGCGGCGGATATGTCCTAGGGCCTGCTGCACCGTGAAGTGGGGCCTGACGGCCACATATTCCGGGGTCATCAGGCGGCCGATGCTTTCCTCCGGGTAGCCCAGGAGGTGGGTGGCGATTTCCCGTTCTTCCTTGGTCAGCAACTGCGCCAGACGTTGGCTCACTTCCCCGGGCAGTTCCTCAAAGAAGGCCGTCCGGTCGTCCGGGTCCAGGTCATTGAGCAAGGCGGCCAGTTCGTTCCGGTTTTCCGCCAGTTGTTCGCTAATTTGTTTTTTGTCGCTGTATGAGAGATATTCAAAGGCCAGTTTGGCCTGGGAGCGGGAGAGCAGGCGAAATATAATCACCTGCTCCGAGGCGGGCAATTTTTCCAGGAGTTCCGCGATGTTAAAAGGCTCAAGTTGGTTCATCTCCTGCTTCAGAGCGCCCCAGCGCTTCTGTTCCAGCAGTTCCGACAGGCGGGCGATGAGTTCTTCCATATAACCCTCCTTGAGCAGGGCATGTTTGTCGCCTCGCTTTACGCTTTTTATCCTCTAAGAGCAAGTTTTGGGTTGTCGCGAATTGGCGTTGTTTGCCGGATTTCATCGGTGACATGAGGGGACTTTCGCGTTAAACTTTCAGGATGAGCGATTCTGGAATACGCATCAACAAGGCCTTGACCGGGGCGGGATGGTGTTCGCGGCGCAAGGCCGATGAGTGGATCGCCGCCGGGCTGGTGCTGGTGAACGGGCAAAAAACCGTTCCGGGCCAGCGTTTGCGTCCTGGGGATCTGCTTCGGGCCGGAGATCGGGAGCTGCGCGTGGGGGAGGATGGGCTTCCCGCCGTGCCCGGAGGGCCGCTTTATCTTATGCTGCATAAACCCGCGGGGGTGGTTTCCACCCTGGCCGATCCCCAGGGGCGGGAGACGGTGCTGCAGCTTCTGCCCGGAGAATACGCTGGGAGGCGGGTTTTTCCGGTGGGGCGGCTGGATTTTTTTTCCGAGGGCCTGTTGCTACTGACCGATGACGGCGAACTGACCAGACGCCTTACCCATCCATCCTTTCACTTGCCCAAATATTATGAGCTCCTGGTGCGGGAAGGGGCTGGAGATGAAGAACTCGCCCGCATGCGCTCCGGCATGACCCTGGCGGAAGGGGAAACTCTGGCCCCGGTGGAGGTGGAGCGCCTGGGCCGCAAGGCGCGTGGCGAACTTTTACGCCTAACCTTGCGTCAGGGGGTGAACCGGCAGATCCGCCGCATGTGCAGGGATTTGGGGCTGACCGTGCTGCGTTTGCGCCGGGTGGGGCAGGGGCCGCTCAGCCTGGGGAGCCTCTCCGCGGGGGGCTGCCGCCCTTTGAAAGAAGCAGAGGTGCTGGCCCTGAAGCAGGCTGTGGGACTGCTTTGATACATCCAGCTCATTCCCGCGGCCTGGCCGGCGCCAGCCGTGGCGGTCAGATTTTTCTTTATGGGCGGCGGTTTTTTCGCTAAAGTTGCTTGCCAATGGAGGCAAGAGCATGACCCGCGGCTTGAAAATCGTCTTTCCGTTGCTGTGCCTGTTAATCTTGACGGGGCCGGCCCGGGCGGAAGTCTCCGGACAGGCAGGCGAATACGGTTTCATCCTGCCAGAGGGCTTTGAACTGCGTTATTACGAGGATTCTTCCCCCAAGTACAATCGGGTTTTGATGATCAACCAGCCTTTCAACCCGCAGGATTTAAACCAGGCGGTGGTCTATTGCCTGCGGGAGAAAAAGACCGAGTATCGAGGCTATACCCTGCCGGGCAAGGAGCGCATTTATCTGCAATCGCCCACCAGACGTAACGTCCAGGTGTATGTAAGCGCTACGGAAGAAGTGCAGCAGAACGGCATTTTTTCCAGGTTCAGCCTGCTGGAGGAAAAAAGCTCCAACAGCCGGGAGATCCGCGACCGGGAGAATTTTTTTGTGGTTATTGAAATGAACGCCCAAGACGAGGTTTTTCATACCCTCTTTTTTATCTGCGACTTCCGTAAGGGCGAGGGGTTCTTTGATTTTGAGGAGTATAAATCCAGGATTACCGGCGCGGGCATTCAGCTTCTTGATTCTATCCGCAAGCAGTTCTGAGGTTTGGATTCAAGGCGGCAACGTCCGGGCGTAAACGGATGTTTTGCGGATGGCGATTGATGCGGGATAATTTTAACGGCGGCCTTTCGGCCGCCGTTAAACATGTTTGAACTGACCG
>WRHT01000118.1 GCA_009783115.1 Desulfovibrionaceae bacterium
AAAGCACGGAGATGGTGCGGCAGGCGGGCGCGTCTTTACAGACCATTGTGGAAATCGCCGAATCCACGGCCGACAGGGTGCGTTCCATAGCCACGGCTAGTGAAGAGCAGTCCGCCGCCAGCGAGGAGATCAACAGGGGAACGACGGAAATCCACCGGATCGCGGAAGAAACCACGGCCTTGATGCGCCGCGCCCACGATGAGATGGAGGGACTGCATGCGCTGGTCGATGAAATACAGCACCTCGTCGATGAGTTGAAAAACTCATGAAATTCCTTGAACTATGGGGAGCCGGGCTATGACGCGAAACTGCTCCAGGCATTTCCTGGGCGTGGCTTTTCTGGTGTGCATTATGTCCGGGCAAGCCGCCGCCGGACAGGGCGTATGGCGAGAAGCGGAGTATGAAGGCGTCAAAATAGCCTACCTTGAGGCGGGCAGGCCGGATGCCCCGGCCTTGGTTTTCATTCACGGCGTATCATGCGATGCATCCTTCTGGAAACTGCAGATTCCGGAATTTTCCAAATCATTCCGTATCATTGCCGTGGATCTGCCGGGTTTCGGCAAGAGCGGCAAACCGCATGATCGGGCCTACACGCTGGAATTTTTCGCCCGTTCGCTCCACGCCGTCATGCTGGAGGGCAAGGTCAGTTCCCCCGTGCTTGTCGGACACAGCATGGGTTATGCCGTAGCCAGACAGCACCTGATTAGCTTTCCGGGCGCGGTCAGGGCCGTGGTCAACGTCGATGGGGTTTCCTTCCGCATCCCTGAAAATCCTGAAGTTCGAGCCGGTTTTGAAAAACAGGTGAACGACATGATCACGGAGTTTGAGGGCCCCAGGCGCCCAGAGGCTATGCGCCAGTTCGTGGAATCAACCTTTTACGGAAAAACGCCCGCGCCGTTACGGGACGAAATCATGGCCGCCATGTATTCCGCCGACCCTTACCCGACCACCAGCGCATTCCGCGAAATGACCCGCCTGGACCAATGGAAGGAAATTTCCTTTGATGTCCCGTGCCTGGCCTTATATTCTCTGGCGGATCATCTGCCGCCCGACCACGAAGCCTATATGCGCACGCTCTTTCCCCGCCTGACCTATGAAATATGGGACGACACGGGACATTTTATGATGCTTGAGCGCCCGCAGCGTTTTAATGCCGCGCTTGACAAGTTTCTCGATTCGTTGCCCAGGTGAGGCAAACTGCCAGCGCCCGCCCAAGGCGCGGACGCTGGCAGGGGTTATGTCAAATTTTCATCCTGAGCCTGACTTTTATCCCAGAATTGCCGCCAGATCCGCGTTGACTGTGCTGATAGGCTTTATACCGAAGTTCGTTACAAGGTAATTCAGCACATTCGGTGAAATGAACGCGGGGAGCGATGGCCCCAGACGGATATCCTTGATGCCGAGGTAGAGGAGCGACAACAGGATGCTGACCGCCTTCTGCTCGTACCACGACACCACGAATGTCAGCGGCAGGTCGTTCACGCCACAGCTGAATGCTTCCGCAAGCGCGAGAGCGACTTTGACCGCGCTGTAAGCGTCATTGCACTGCCCCATATCTAAAATCCGCGGAAGCCCGCCTATAGTTCCGAGTTCGAGATCATTGAAACGGAATTTCCCGCAGGCGAGTGTGAGGATAACTGTATTTCCCGGAGTTTGCTTTACGAAATCCGTGAAATACTTGCGTCCTGGTTTAGCGCCGTCACAACCTCCGACGAGAAAGAAATGCTTAATAGCGCCGGATTTCACCGCGACGACGATCGTATCCAATAAGGACAAAGGCAAAATGAGTTCTACCCTTCACCTGTGTTAAAATTCAGGTGTCAGAGGTAATTGTCCCATAAGTAAACGCTCTATTGACGTATATTGCCGGGTCATTGCTATAACTATTTGATTTAATTAGGCGTAAATTGATATACAAAAAGTGTCAAAATGTTTATAAAAGGCAGGATTTGTAGGCTATTTTATGAAACTGGCCGGGTTTTGGAATGAGAAAAGGACTCACGGGTGATTCGTAAGTCCTTGAAATGGTGGGCCATGCAGGACTCGAACCTGCAACCTCCTGATTAAGAGTCAGCTGCTCTACCAATTGAGCTAATAGCCCGTATATAAGATGTCACTAAAACCTGAAACAGGCCAAGTCAAGCAAAAAAACCGCCCCCGGCCGGTGCTGATCCTGCTCCGCGCCTTGGCGCTATTGCTCCCGGTCCTGCTGATCTGGCCGGATACGCTCCAACCGGCCCAGAGAGAAGGAGAAGGGGCACGCCTGTATCTCAGGCGCATACCCCAAATCAGCTCCCATTCCGGGCAGGAAACGATCACCAATGACGGCGGTCTGCTCTTCCCCCTGGCCGCCGGAGAAAACTTTCAGGACGAAGAAGCCCTGCGCCTGTCCTGGAAGTTGCGCCTGCCGCCCTCAAGTCCCATTGACCTGGAAGAAGCCCCGGAATGGCTTGACCCGGATCGCCTCTGGCTCTTTATCTCCCTGGCGGTGGCCGAGCCGGAAGCCTACTTTTACGCCCCTTTTGCCATGGAACTGACGGCGGAGGAAATCCGGAGCGCCGCCGCCGCCGTGCTGCCCACTAAGGCGGAGGTACTGGACCAGGACGGCCTCTCCCTCCCCGAAACGCGCTATCACTACCCGCCAGGAGAAACCAAGACAGACCCTTTTTCCGGCCTGGATCTCCCGGTTTATGCCGGGAAGGCGGATATCCTGGCCGATCTGCCGGCAAGATGCCTGGGGCAAACCCTGTCCTTGAAAATTGACGCCCTGCTCTGCACTAGCACAAGCTGCTCTCCTTTCCGCCGCCTTTATGAGATCATCCTGGATCCCGCAACCGTTAATACCGGCCCGCCCTTAACCCGGCGTGACCTGGAAATACTGCGCGATTACAGGGAAAGCCCGTTTATGCCCTCCATCGCCGACCTGCGGGCGGCGTCCGTAAATTACCCAAACAGGCCGGACGCTCCGGCCCCAGACAGCCTGGAACAGGAATACGGCCTTGAGGAATACCTGTCACGCCTCTCCCCCCGTTTCCCCAGGCCGGACCTGGAAGCGCGGAACCTGGGCCGGGCCATGCTCCTGGGGCTGGTCGCCGGTTTCGTCCTGAATTTCATGCCTTGCGTGCTGCCGGTGATCAGCCTGAAACTGGGCGGTCTGGCCGGCCTGGGCGGATGGGACAGCCTGAGCGGACCGGAGGAGGCCGCCCGGAGGCAGCGCCGGCGCATCCGTCTCTACGCCGGCTGGTTCAGCCTGGGCGTTATCGCCTGGTTCGGCCTGATCCTGGCGGGTATGAGCCTGGCCGGACAAATCTGGGGGCAAATCTTCCAAAGCCAGGTGTTGATCCTGGCCTTGGCCCTCCTGCTCTTCGTCATGGCCCTGGGCCTGTTTGGGATGTTACGTCTGCCTCTGCTGCGCCTGGAGGTTGACCGGCATGCCCCCATTCCCCGCCAGGCCTTTTTAGGGGGTCTGCTGGCCACGCTTCTGGCCACGCCCTGCAGCGGTCCTCTACTGGGCGGAGTGCTGGCTTGGGCCGTGAACCAGCCCTTTTCCCACCTGGCCCTGAGTTTGGGGAGCGTGGCCGCGGGCATGGCCTCGCCCTTCCTGATCCTGGCCTTGCGCCCGGAGCTCGGCCGCCTCCTGCCCCAAAGCGGAACCTGGAACCAGGTCCTGGAAAAAATCCTGGGCTTTCTGCTCCTGGCCACGGTGCTCTACCTTCTGAGCATGCTGCCCGGGGACAAAACCCTGACCTTGCTGGGCAGCTTTCTCATCCTCTCCTTCGGCGCCTGGCTCCGCCGGTTCTGCGCCTCGTCCCCCCGAAGCCGCATCAAGACCCTGGCGCGTTTCTGCGCCCTGCCGATCATGCTTGGAGCCTTGGTTCTGCCCTTTGCCCAAAGAGAAACTCCGGTAAGCTGGAACAGCTTCGAGCCTTCCGTCTTCCAGGCCCACCTGGGCCGCGATAACCTGCTTCTGGATTTTACCGCGGACTGGTGCCTGAACTGCCGGGCCATGGAAATGACCACCCTGGCGGAGCACCGTCTGCGGGCCTGGGGCAAAGACTACCAGCTTACTTGTCTCAAGGTGGACCTGACCCGCGCCAACCCCGCCGGGGAAAAACTCCTGCGCGCCATGGGCAGCGCCAGCATCCCCTTCCTGGCCATCATCCCGGCCTCTTCCCCCCATAACCCTACCGTGCTGCGCGACCTGGTCTCTCCAGCGCAACTGGACCAGGCTCTGCTCCAGGCCTTGGGGAAATAGCCGCCTACTTCTGGATTTTGCCCTTGCGACCGCGAAAATGCACCCGGATGGGGGCGTGTTTTATGCCGAGCATCTTGCGCAAACCGCGTTCCAGGTAGCGGGCATAGGCCTCGCTGACCCGTTCCGGGTCGCTCACAAAAAAGACAAAGGTCGGCGGGCTGGTCTCAGCCTGGGTCAGGTAGTGGAATTTGGCACGGCGGCCCTTGATCAACGGAGGCTGACGCGTTTGCAACAGATCCTCCAGCAAGCGGTTGATCCGGCCGGTGGGCAAGCGCAGGGAGCTTTCCCGCATGATTTCCCGGGCCAGGGGCAGCACCTTTTTCAGGTTGCGCCGGTCCTTGGCCGAGACCAGCAACAGAGGAACATGCGGGCAGTAGGCCAGGGCCTCGCGGTAACTCTTTTCCAACTCCTTGAGGCGGGGGCGCTCCAGGAGATCCATCTTGTTGACCAGCACCATAAAAGGAATCTTGCGGCCGTCCAGAAGTTCCAGCAAACGCTGATCCTGCTGGGTCAGACCTTCCACTCCATCCAATACCAGCAGGGTGACCTGGGCCTTGGTGCTGCTTTTGATGGAAGAATTCACGCTGAAGCGCTCCAGGCTGTCCTCTATCCTGGAGCGACGGCGTACCCCGGCGCTGTCCACGAGAATATGGGTCACCCCGCCCAGGGGCACCGGCACATCCACGCTGTCTCTGGTGGTTCCCGGGACATCGCTGACCAACATGCGATCTTTCCCG
>WRHT01000119.1 GCA_009783115.1 Desulfovibrionaceae bacterium
GGAGGTCATTTCGTCACGGATAAAATCGGCTAGGCGTATGGCCGTATCAATATATGCCGGCTCATGCAGCAGCCGGCCGCAGGTGGAAAGCGCCGCCAGCATGAGGCCGTTGTTCCCCAGCGTGATTTTTTCGTCCCGTCCGGGCCGGGGGCGTTCTTCCCGCGCTTGCCGGAGCAGGTCGCGGCAGGGGGCGGCAAAAGCCTCGTCCTGCCGGAAAAGGATTCCTGTTTTGAGCAGGTTGGGGATATTTTTCCCTTCAAAATTCCCCTGCCCGGTGATATCGTAGAGGGTACAAAAGCGTGTCCCGTCCGTTTGCCCCAAAATGTCTTTCACCTGCCCGGGCGTGAACAGGTAGTATTCCCCTTCCTTGCCCTCACTGTCGGCGTCCAGGGCGGTCCAGAAAGCCCCGGCCTGCTCGTGGTACAATTCCCGCAGACAAAAATCCAGGGTTTTCCGGGCGATGCCCCCAAAGCCAAACTCGGCGTAGCAAATGGCCAGCATGGCGTTGTCATACAGCATTTTCTCAAAATGGGGGGCGAGGTATTTCGCGTCGGTGGAATACCGGCAAAAGCCACCGCCGATTTGGTCATGTATCCCGCCTAAACTCATCCGTTCCAGGGTAAAACGGGCCATGTCCAGCGCCTGTTCTTTTTCATAGAGCAAGCCGTACCGCTGTAAAAACATCAGGGTATGGGCCCCGGGGAATTTAGGGGCCCGGCCAAAGCCGCCGCACTGCGGGTCATAGCTTTCCTCCAAGGCTTGGTAGGCCCTGCGCGCCGCCTCTTGGGCATCCCACGCTCCCTCTTGCGGCTCCGGCTCCTGACGCAGCGCGTGCATAATGTCCTGAGAAGCGCGCATAAGCCGCGGCCTGTCGGCTTTCCAAAGCGCGGCGATTTGCCCGGTTATCTGGCAAAACCGGGTGAGCGGGAGATAGGTAGCGGCAAAAAAGGGCTGTTTATCCGGGCTCATAAACAGGGTCAGCGGCCAGCCGCCGCTCCCGGTCATCGCCGTGGTGGCGCTCATGTAGACCGCATCCACATCCGGCCGCTCCTCGCGGTCGACCTTGATGCTGATGAACGAAGCATTGAGAGCCTCGGCCACGGCCTGGTCCTCGCCGTCCATCAGGGCGTATTCCCGGCCTATCAGACCCTGGAGAGAGGGGAATTCCTGGACCACCCCGGAAACCAGGTCGCACTTGCAGAGGTCGGCGGCCCGTTCCAGCTTGGCCTTGAGGCTCGACCCGACCAGGTCGGCCAAGTGGAGAGCCAGGCTCTTGAAGCGCTCGACCTTCTGCCAGCTGGTGCCCAGGTGGTGGTGGAAGACGACTTCCTTGAGCGCCTCGATCCGCCCGTCCAGCCGCACCTTGCGGTCCGCGGCGAAATAGAAGCCGGCATCCTCCAGCCGGGCCCGGAGCACCCTTTCGTGGCCTTTGCGCACCACGTTCATGTCCCTGGCCCTGGTATTGTTGACGGCGATGAAATAGGGGGCCAGGCGGCCCTTGGAATCGGTGAGGGCAAAATAGCGCTGGTGTTCCTTCATGGCCGTGATGGCCACTTCCAGGGGCAATTCCAGAAAATTGGAATCGAAATTCCCCAGGACAGCCACCGGTTCCTCCAGGAGATTGGCCACTTCCACCACCAGTTCCTCATCGGCCACCAGGCGCAGGTCCACGCTGTGCTCCCGGGCCACCCGCTCGATTTCCTGCCGCACCAGTTCCCGGCGCTTCTCAAAATCCACCTGGACATGGGATTCGGCCAGACGGATCTCGTATTCCTGGGGCGAAGTGACGACCACCGCGCCCGGGTGAAGAAAGCGGTGCCCGTAGCTGACCTTGCCGGCCTTGACCCCGCAGAAGCTGATGGGCAGCACCTCGCCGTCCAGGACCGCCAGCAGCCAATGCACCGGCCGGACGTAGGTGTGCTGTCCCGTCCCCCAGCGCATGGACTTGGGAAAGGGCAAGGCGGCGAGAAGCTCCGGCAGGGCCTCGGTCAGGATCTCGCCCGCGCTCCGCCCCTTGAGGCTTTTTTTGACCACCAGGTATTGCCCCTTGGGGGTGGAGACGGTTTTCAACTCGCTCACCGGCACGCCCTGCCCGCTGGCGAAACCGGTGGCCGCCCGGGTGGGATTGCCGTTGCTGTCAAAAGCCGCGGACAGGGGCGGGCCCACGATCTCCTCTTCCAGGTCGGGTTGATGGCCGGCCAGGCCCCAGAGCCCCAGGGCCAGCCGCCGGGGCGCCCCCCAAACCTGGAAGTGCTCGAAAGGCAGATGGGCTTCCTTAAGGGTCCGAACCAGCCTTTCTTCCAGAAACTCGATGGCCGGGGTGAAATATCCGGCCGGAATTTCCTCCACGCCCAATTCGACGATCAGGTCCTTGGTGCTCACAGCCCGCCCTCCCAACGGCCCATCAGGGGATGCCCCAGGGCTTCTCTCTGCTCCACATACAGCCTGGCCGTTTCCCGGGCCAGGTTCCGCACCCGCCCGATGAAACTGGTGCGCTCGGCCACGGAAATGGCGCCCCTGGCATCCAGAAGGTTGAAGGAATGCGAACATTTCAGACAATAGTCATAGGCCGGCAAAACCAGCCCGATCTCCGCCAGCCGCCGCGATTCCCCCTCGTAGGCGTCGAAAAGGCGGAAAAGCATGGACACGTCGGCATATTCAAAGTTGTGCCGGGAATACTCCACCTCGCCCTGGTGATGCACATCGCCGTAGCGGATGTGCCCGTTCCAGTCCAGGTCGTAAACATTGTCCACGCCCTGAAGGTACATGGCCAGCCGCTCGATGCCGTAAGTGTACTCCACGGAAACGGGGACCAGGTCGAAACCGCCGATCTGCTGGAAATAGGTGAACTGGGTCACCTCCATGCCGTCCAGCCAGACTTCCCAGCCGATGCCCCAGGCGCCCAGGGTGGGGGATTCCCAGTCGTCCTCCACGAAGCGGATGTCATGGTCCAGGGGGTCTATCCCGAGAGCCTGGAGGCTTTCTATATACAATTCCTGAGACTCCAGGGGGGAAGGCTTGACGATGACCTGGAACTGGTAGTAGTGCTGCAGGCGGTTGGGGTTCTCGCCGTACCTGCCGTCGGTGGGGCGGCGGCTCGGCTGCACGTAGGCGGTCTTCCAGGTATCTGGCCCCAGCGACCGCAGCGTGGTGGCCGGATGGAAGGTACCCGCTCCTACCTCGTTGTCATACGGCTGCAAAACCACGCAGCCCTGCCTTGCCCAGTATTCCTGCAGCTTGAGGATAATCTCCTGAAAGGTCATGCTCTCGTTACTCACGTGAACTCCTTTTATTGTTTGCTTCTTTCTAACTATTCTCGCGTATCGCCTGAACCCGGGCATAGGTGTTTCAGAACCTGGAGGCCTCCGCTAACCCGCGGGTCTTAATTCGCTTCGCGAATAGCCCCGCACGCGCTCCAGAACCTGAAATAACCCATATCCGGCCCCGAAAATCGGCCATGGTCTGAACCAAGGGTTGCATATCTGCCTTGCGCATAGCAAAGGACGCACAGAAGGAGAATGCCTGATCGGCACATGCATCTGGCGAGGATACCCGAGTTTGCCTTTTGGTTGCGCCTGTAAACAAATGAGCGGTAGCTCAATGACAGCAAAGGGCATTCAAAAAAGCCAAAAAAGCCCCAAAAAAAGCCCCATGTCGTCAAAACAGCGTCGATTTGCTAAAAAAACGAACTTATGTGTGATTTTTGCCCCAAATCAGGGGCTTTTGAGGCGTGGCCGTAAAGTTGACAAATATGCCATCAATAACAGCAAATTAACTACCAGCACTTTTAGTTCAGACGATGCGAGACGAAATCAAAACCATCGCACATAAGTTCGATTTTTTAGCAAACCGTCGGCTTTTTCACGACATGAGGTATTTTCAGTCACACAAGGGTTTTTGCCACAGGAGCCTGGAAAGCCGTTGAACCCGCGAAGGGACCACCTCCCAAAACTGGAAACAGCGCCTTCACAGCACCGTATGAACCGAAACACCGGGCGATTGTGCGGGGTTACAGTTCTTCTTCCGATAAATTAGTTCTTCCGATATTTCTGGATAGCTCCATGTCAGCCTGCCGATGAATAGTGCTCTGACCAGCAGGAGCACTCCGATACCCACGTGTGGAGGTCATGCGGGTATCGGAAGAACTTTTTCGCTCATCCTACTCCATCATATGTCTTAAATTCAGTCACGACTAGATTGGAGATTCGCATGAACGAAAGACAAATGGAGTACGAACTGCTCGTACAAGAGGCACTCACGCTGCTGGAAGGCACTGACCTGGGTTCTCCGGCGGTTGATTTCGCCTACAGGTCACCCTTCGAGAGAATCAGGCACCATAGCGAGGAGAACAACTGGCCTCCCTTGCCAGAGGCGTTGGGCAGCTTTTGTGCCTATGTTAAACAACGTGAAGAGGATGGCACCTGGTCTGCATACTATGCCTGTATCCACAAAACAGCTGTCCAGTTGTTGCTCGCGTGCAGTGAAGAAGGTGCGCCTTTTCCGCGTTATCTGTCAGAAAGCAGAATGAAGTTCACACCATCGAGTGCGTACTGTGAGCTCGCTGAGTCAGCCATCGCCTCTGAAGGGATGATGTCTGAAGACTATGTAGGAAATATAAGACGCTACATGCGCCAGTTCCTCTGCTTTATCGAGAAGCTCGGTAAAGCAGAGTGCAGTGCCATCGACAACGAGTGTATTCGGGTGTTCCTCATCTCTTGCAGTGAGGGGCAACCGAAGGAGATGACCTATATCTTAGGCGCGCTCAGGAAGCTTCTTGCCTACCTTGAGAAAACTGGAGTCTGCCATATCACGCTGGATGTCGGCCTCTACCGGCCTTCACCAGTGGCGCGCGCGCCTATCCCCCCTTTCTCCCGTGCGGAGCTACGCGCGATACTGAAAAGCTTCGATACCACCACCACCTCCGGCAAGAGGAACCTGGCGATTGTGCTCATCGCGATCACAACAGGCCTCAGAGGCATAGACATCATTT
>WRHT01000120.1 GCA_009783115.1 Desulfovibrionaceae bacterium
CAACATTCTCGCCCTTATATTGAACACATACAAGTGTTACCTCACAGGGAATCAACTCGCCGTCCATACTTTTATGCGTCCATTCAACAACAAAACAGCCTTCATTATATGCCCTTTCAATATATTCAATTGCGGCTTCTTTTGATGGCCTTCCATCCGGCTGAGCCTCCGGTGCTAATTCATAAAACTCACGAATAACCTGTTCTTTGCTTGATCCCTTGAACAGCTTTACTGCCGACTGATTGCAGGTTAAAACATTAAAATTTTTATCAATTAACGTGCAGCTTAGTGGCGTAGAATCAATTAAAATTTGCGTGTATTCAGCATCTACGGCTTGGGCTTCCAATTTTTTGATGTCAGTAATATCAGTAGCTATAGTAGCAAATGTATCTTTTTCTACTAAAAATGATACTCCAGAAAATGTTCTTAAATTGCCATTTTTTGTTTTTAATTTACATTCGTAATGAGATATTCCATTTTTTTGGAGTTCATTAACAACTTTAGATGAGAATAAATTTAATGTTTCATCATCAAATAGTAAACCAAAATAATTCTCCATGAGTTCGTCTCGAGTATATCCTGAAATCATAGATGCCGCTGGGTTAATGTATAAACATTCGCCATTAAGTTTTTTATAAGAAACAAAATTGGGCGAATGGTTTATAATATCCGATATTATCATCAGTTGGTGTTGTGTTTGCTTTTTGTTGTCTATATCCATCAGCGCGCCGGCTACCCTTAGCGGCACTCCCCTGTTGTCCCGCAGCGTGGTTCCGAACGCGTGAAAATAACGGTAATCCCCATTTTTCAGCATGAGGCGGTATTCCAGGTTATACGGTGTTTTTCCGGTGCAGTCGTCAAGGTGCGCCGCGAAAGCCTCAAGCGTCTCCTTTTTGTCTTCGGGATGGAGCCTGTCGCTCCAGCTCGAGAGTATATCCGGGAAATCATGTTTACCGGAAAACCCCAACATGTGTCTGAATTCCTGCGACCATGTGAATCTATTATTGGGATTTACGGGGTCTGTGCTCACAACATCCATATCCCAAAGCGCGATGCCCAGGGCATCGTTTGCGAGCTTGTATTTCATCAGGTCATATTCAACCGCCATCCGGTAATTTTGGATAGCGTCGTTTATCAGGCGGACAGTCTCGGTTTCACTAGCGGTCAAATTTCCGGGCTTAAGGACGATGTCGAAATCACCGATTTCACCGGCGTCGACAAGCCGCGTCAACTCATCCAGCAGTTCCTTTTTGTGATTTTTTTCTTTTTCATCCATGTTGTGTCCCTTTGATTTTTTAGGGTGTCGCGTTACAACAGGATCAGTATCCGGCAAAGCGATGTCAGCCGCATGGAAAGCGGCCATTGTAACCCGTCCGCGATTTTTTAATCGCCGTATGCTTGGATAGTGAGCAGTATATCGAATTGCGGTATACCAAAGAATACGGGGGAAAGCTATAAGGTACGCAGGGCAGTCAGGACAAAAATTGGGGGTACAGGCAAGTTATGCGTATTTTCTACTATTTGAGCGCCTATATCAGCCATCGCCTGGCAGGGTTGGAGTATATAGCCTGTTTGCGCGCCTTGGGGCATGAGGTCGCGTGCAATTACCCGGATTTACCGGATAGCGGCCGTGGAGGCCTGGAGACCGGGGCGGAGCGCTCCGGTCTGGCCTTTGTTTTTGAGGCGGAACTGGCGGAGCGCGCTCGGCGGGCGGATCTTTTCATCGTTCACGAAGACCCATATTTTTATGAGAAACTGCTGTCTTTGTTGCCCGATCTGCGCCAAAACCCGCCGGTGTTTTACCTGCCCTGGGAAAATGAGGAATTCCCCCAGGCCTGGCGATCTTCCTTGTCGCTGGCGGCCGGCATCTGGACCTGTTCGGAGTTTTCCCGGCAGGCCCTCAGCCGGGTATGCGGCCAGGTGGAGGTTTTGCCGCATGTGGTGAGGAGGCTCAAGGCCCCGTTGGCCGGCCTGGAGTGGGGGAGAAATTTGCTTAAGCGGCATGGGGCGGAGGGGGCGACGCTCTTTTTATCGGTCATGGACGGGGTGAACCCGCGCAAGAATCTTTCCGGCCTTTTGGCCGCCTTCAAGCTTTTGTGCCGGGAAAGCCGCCGTCCGGCGCGGCTTCTGCTCAAGCAGTACCGGGTTCCCGTCCTTCTGGAGGATTATCCGGAGGTCGTCAATATTACGGAAATGCTTGATGAAGGGCGCATGGCCGCCTTGCATATCCTGAGCGACGCCTATGTCAGCCCGCACCACGCCGAAGGCTGGGGGCTCAGTCTTTCCAGCGCAATGGCCCTGGGCAAGACGGTGATCGCCACCGGCTATTCCGGGAACCTGGAATTTATGAACCACGAAAACAGTCTGCTCCTGCCGTATAAAATGGTCCAGGTCTCCCGGGAAATGACGGAGAGAATCCCCCTCTTTCAGCCGGAAATGCGCTGGGCCGATCCGGATCCATCGGCCTTGCTCCAGGCCATGCGCCAAGTTGCCGAAGGGCGGGTTCCCCCGGAGCTGAACCGGAAGGCCGCCGGAATCACCGAACGCTTCGGGCCGGAGAGAATTTGTCTCAGGCTGAAGGAATTGCTGGAGCGGGCCGTAGCCGGCCGGGCCTGAAATTTAAAAAGCCGGCACGATGCCGCGGGGGATGAGCGTTTCCCGGATGTATTTTTTTACTTCCGGGGATTGCACGGCCTGGATCAAGGCCTTGGCGGCCGGACTATCCTTGTCGGCTCCGCGCACCACCAGGACGTTGGCATAGGGTGATTCCTCCCCCTCGGAGATCAGGGCGTCCCTGGCCGGGATCAGCCCGGCTTCACCGGCGAAGTTGGTGTTTATCACGGCGGCGGCCACATCCGGCAGGGTACGGGGGAGCTGGGGAGCGTCAATTTCCTTGAAGGCCAGCTCGCGCGGATTTTGCACAATGTCCTTGACCGTGACCAGCTCTCCCTCTTTGAGGGTGATCAGTCCGTTGGACTCCAGAAGGCGCAGGGCCCTGGCCTCGTTGGTCGGATCGTTGGGCACGGTGACCAGGTCGCCTTTTTTAAGCTCGCCGACATTCTTGATTTTTTTGGAATAGAGTCCCAGGGGCTCAATGTGGATCTTGGCGATCCAGGCCAGGTCCAGGTTTTTTTCCGCGTTCATGTTGTCCAGGTAAGGGATGTGCTGGAAGAAATTGGCGAAGATGAGCTTTTCGGCCAAGGCCAGGTTGGGCTGCACGTAATCGGTGAATTCCCGGATTTCCAGGGTATAGCCGGCTTTTTCCAACAAGGGGGAGGCCTGCTGCATGATGTCCTTGTGCGGGAAGGGGGTCACCCCCACCACCAGCCGCTCGGCGGCCAGGGCGCCGGCGGGGAACAGGATCAGCAAAAAGAGGGCTGAAATAAGGCGTTTCATGGGTTACTCCGTTTTATAAGGGTTATGTCAGCGCAGTTTCTTGTAGAGAAAGTTGCAGACCGACTGGATGACCTGCACCATCAGCACCAGGATGAACACCGCGTAAATCATCACGTCCACCTGGAAGCGGTTGTAGCCATACTTGATGGCCAGATCTCCCAGCCCGCCGCCGCCCACGGCCCCGGCCATGGCCGAGTAGCCCAGCAGGGTGATGGCCAGTACGGCCACATTCAGGAGGATGGCCGGCAGTGCCTCGGGGAGGATCACCTTGAAAATGATCTGGGCGTTGTTCGCGCCAAAGGCGCGGGCCGCCTCCAGCACGCCGCGGTCCACTTCCAGGAAATTAGCCTCCAGGATCCGCCCCACAAAGGGAATGGCGGCCACGGTCAGGGGAACGATGGAGGCGGCGCTGCCGATGGTGGTTCCGGTGATCAGGCGGGTCAGGGGAATGATGGCGATGAGCAGGATGATGAAGGGAAAGGAGCGGCCCAAGTTCACGGCCACGTCCAGAACCCGGTAAATCCCCGGACGGGGGTTAAGGCCCGCGGGTCCGGTCAGGATCATGCACACGGCCAGGGCGAAGCCGGCCAGCAGGGAAAAGAAGGAGGAAAAGAAGACCATGTACATGGTGTCCAGGCTGGCCTCCAGCAGTTCCGGGGCCAGGGCGGCCAGACGTTCCAGCCAAAGCGTGAAGGATGAGGGGCTTTCAGGCATGGCCGTCCTCCGTTTGGTGGTCGTCCAGGATCTGCCAGCGCAGTTTCCGCGTCCGCAGGTAGGCCAGGGTTTTCTCCAGGTGTTCAGGGCGCACGTTGATGACCAAAAAGCCCAGCACGTCTTCCTGGTAGCGCTCCAGGCTGCCGCCGACAATGGAAAAATCCAGGTCCAGGCTCCGGGCCATGGAGCTGATGATGCCCTCCTGGGCGATCTCCCTGGGGAAGCCCAGGCGGATGTTCACCCCTGATTGGATGTTGGCGTATTCGTCATGGATCAGCCTGCGCAGCCCCGGTGGCGGGGCCAGGAAAAGCTCGGCGGTCTCCCCTGTTCCCTTGGCGATCCCGTTGTCCAGGATCAGGGTGCGCCGGCACATGCGCTTGACCACCTCCATTTGGTGCGTGACCAGGATAATGGTCAGATTCAGGCGGGCGTTGATGTCCCGCAGCAGATCCAGGATGGAAAGCGTGGTGCGCGGATCCAGGGCGGAAGTGGCCTCGTCGCAGAGGAGTATTTCCGGGTTCAGGGCCAGGGCCCTGGCGATGCCCACCCGCTGCTTCTGTCCGCCGCTCAGGTTGGCCGGGCGTTCCCCGGCCTTGTCCTCCAGTCCCACCAGGCGCAGGAGTTCCACTACCCTGTCCTGGATGTCCGCCTTGGGCGTGTGCCATATTTCCAGGGGAAAGGCCACGTTTTCAAAGACATTGCGCCGCTCCATCAGGTTGAAAGTCTGGAAGATCATCCCCATGCGGCGGCGTAGTCCCAGCAGTTCCTTTCCGGCCAAGGTGCCCACTTCCCGCCCCATGACCAGGACCGTACCGGAATCGTACCCTTCAAGGCCGTTCAGGCAGCGCAGCAGGGCGGATTTTCCCGCCCCGGAA
>WRHT01000121.1 GCA_009783115.1 Desulfovibrionaceae bacterium
GGCGTGCTGATCAAGGGCTGAACGTTTGCCTCCATGCTGCTGCTCTTCTGCCTTTCCCTGGGAACCGACATCCTGCTGCTGGCCCGCCGGCTGCTTCGCCCCAAGGCTAAGTCCGCTCCCACATCCGGCCCCTTATCCCCCGGACGGCGGCAGGCCCTGCTGACCATGCTGGCTATGGCCCCGGCCGCCTATGGCGCCCGCAAGGTTATGCTCCCCCCGGAAGTGTGCCGCCTGGAAGCGCGTCTATCCCGTCTGCCTCGCGCCCTGGACGGCCTTACCCTGGCCCAAATCAGCGATCTGCACGCCAGTTCCCTGTTACAGGAAGAGTGGATCCGCCTGGTGGTGGAAAAAACCAATGCCCTGAAGCCAGACCTCATCCTGCTCACCGGCGATATCGTGGACGGGCTGCCCGAGGCCAGGCGGGCGGATGTGCTCCCTCTGAGGGATCTGCGCGCCGGACTCGGCGTTTTCGGCTGCGTGGGGAACCATGAGTATTATTCGCATTTCGCCTCCTGGGTGAAAAGGTTCCCGGATCTGGGCGTGGACATGCTGCTGAACCGCCACGCCACCCTATCCCTGGACGGAGAAAAGCTGGTGCTGGCCGGAGTTACCGATTTGGCCGCCGACCGCTATAAACTCCCCCTGCCGAACGTAAACGCGGCCCTGGCCGGTTCGCCGGAAGAGGGAGTGCGCATCCTGCTCAAGCACCGGCCGTCCGGGCATGAATCCCGGCTGGCCGGGGTGGATTTGCAGCTCTCCGGACATACCCATGGCGGACAGATCCTCCTTCTGGACCAGGTGGTAGCCCGCTTCAATCAGGGCTACCTCCGCGGCTGGTACCAGATAGGGGACATGGGACTCTATGTAAGTTCCGGGGCCGGACTATGGAGCGGCATGCCGGTGCGCCTGGGCGTGCCTTCGGAAATCGCCCTGCTGACTCTGCGCCGGGGTTGAGGAGAGCATAATGAAAAACGATCACGACGGATTCAAAATCATCGGCCGGGTGCGCTCACCCCTGCAACGCCCGGAGGACTGCCCGCGCCGCGAGGATCAAGGCCCCCCGGCCACCCTGGAAATCCTGCCGGAATACCGGGAAGCCCTGGAAGGCATGAGACCGGGGCAAAAAATCACCCTGATCACCTGGCTGCACCTGGCAGGGCGTTCCACCCTGGGGCACACGGCAAACCCGCCGCTGCCTCCTCGCGGGGTTTTCTGCTCCCACAGCCCGGACCGGCCCAATCCCATAGGCCTGCACCGCGCCACAGTCACCGGGCTGGACCTGGAGGCTTCCTGCCCGCTGATAAGCCTGGAAGCCCTGGAGGCCATCGACGGCACTCCTGTGCTGGACATCAAGACCGACCGGGAGGACTTTGCCGCCGTTCACGCCGATCCCTTCCTGGCCCAGGGCCAAGCCTGGCGCCTTCTGGCCCGCTTGTGCCGACTGGCCGGGAACAAGGGCTTTTTCCCCGGGCGCGGCGGCAACGCCAGCCTGCGCCTTGGAGAATACTGCCTGATCACCAAGAAGGGAGCCATCAAGTCCAGGTTAAAACCTGACGACTTCACCGGCGTCCGCCTGGACGACGGCCTCTCCCTGGACAGCGGGAAGGGTTCCCCCTCCAGCGAACTGCGCCTGCACCTGGAAATTTACCGCAATCAACCCCAGGCCGTTTGTGTTCTGCACACCCACCCTCCGGCCCTTCTTGCTCTCAGCCTGAAGCGCCCCGGCGCCGGCCTGAAGGACCGCCTGAACCTGCCCCTCTATGAAGCCCAAACTCTGCTGGAGCAGATCGCCGCCCTGCCCCGGCTGGCTCCGGGCGGGCATGAGCTGGGTCTGGCCGCTGGCCTGGCGGCCAAGGAAAAAAGCCTGATCTGGATGGAGGCGCACGGCTTGGCCGCCTGGGGGGAGACCCCGGAAGAGGCCCTCGCCCTCACCGACGAGGCCGAACACCTGGCCCGGATCGCCCTGGAGGCTTGGGGGACATCTTAAAATTACCTGGAGAGCTTGCCTGGTTGTAAGCCTGCACACAACAACGCGACCGCGAATGATTTGATTTACCCGCGCACACCGGGAATCACTTCAGCAGTTTAGAGGTGATTTTCAACATCCCCGCGCAAAACATACACGAAGCGGCGCTTACCTCCAGGCTGTGCATAATGCCGCAATTTTCGCCATTATACCCGCCAGCGCAACGATGCCGTAATTGTTCCAGGTGTTTTTTCACGTGTTCGAGCGATGCGATTTGCTCATTGACCCCCTTGATGTGCGTTTCGATGAGTTTAGTGACCCACGAGCAATCTCGCAACGGATGATCTCTGAAATCCAGCAGCTTCCTAATTTCGGCGAGCTTCATGCCAAGCCTGCGGCAGTGCATGACGAACTCCAGACGCTCCAGATCGTCTTTCCCATACATTCTGTAATTTTCTTCCGTTCTTTCGGGCTTCGTGAGGAGCCCTTCTTTCTCATAATATCGGATAGTGACAACCTTGCACCCGGTCTTCTCGGCCAGATCGCCAATTTTCATTTTTTCCCCAATGTCGCTTGACCCTATAGCGACTATAGACGTTATGGTAAAAAAACAGCCTTAACCAAGCCTATACCATAACCGTATCAAACGAGGAAGCTCATGGGCAGCACAGCCTCCAGAAAAACCGTCTACCGCATCGTGAACATGGACTGCCCCATGGAAGAAACTCTGATTAGGAAAAAATTGAGCAACATGCCTGGCATCACAGGCTTAACATTTAATCTCACGCGGCGGACGCTTGCGGTCAGCCATACGTTTCCTTCCGCGGAAAGCATTGAAGCAGCCCTTGCCTCTATAGACATGAAACCTGAACCTGCCGGCTTGAGTCAAGAAATTACAACAGGCATGCCAACCCATAAAATTCCTTGGAAACGGCTGGTTGTCGCGGGTATGTTCGCTACGGCTTCGGAAATTTTTGAGCTTCTGTACGAATGGAATATGCGCCTTTTCGGCATAGATTTGAACACCTGGAGGATAAACGGCGTCGCGTTTGCCGAATATCTGCCCCTGGCCTTGGCCGCCATCGCCATTTGGGCAGGTGGGTTGGCTACATACAAAAAGGGCTGGATCGCGCTCAAAAATCTGCACCTGAACATCAACGCGCTCATATCCGTGGCCGTGACCGGAGCGGTCATTATCGGGCATTCCCCGGAAGCCGCCATGGTCATGGTGTTATTCAACCTTGCCGAGGCTATTGAAAGCAAGGCCATGGATCGGGCCAGAAACGCCATAAAAAAATTGCTCGAACTCACGCCTGAAAAAGCCCGCGTGCATATGGCCGATGGGTCTTGGGTGGAAACGGATATCAGCCAAGTGCCCGTGGGCAGCCGTGTCCGCGTGAAACCGGGCGAACGCGTGGCCTTGGACGGCGCCATCGTGCGGGGACACTCAACCGTCAACCAGGCCCCCCTCACCGGAGAAAGCCTGCCGGTGGAAAAAACTGTGGGCGATGCCGTGTACGCCGGCACTATCAATGAATCCAGTTCCTTCGAGTACCAAGTGAGCGCATTGGCAAGCAACTCAACCTTGGCCCGGATCATTCATGTCGTGGAAGAGGCGCAAGCCTCCCGCGCTCCCATGCAGCGTTTTGTTGAGCAGTTCGCCAAGTATTATACCCCAATCGTATTTCTGACTTCTCTCCTGGCGGGAGTCATTCCCCCGGCGCTTATGGGGGCCGTCTGGACAGATTGTATATACACCGCGTTAGTCATTCTGGTCATAGGCTGCCCCTGCGCCCTGGTCATCTCAACTCCGGTCTGTATTGTCAGCGGCATGGCCGCTGCCGCCCGCCACGGCATTCTTATCAAGGGCGGCATGTTCCTTGAACAAGGCCGACAGCTTCGTTCTCTGGCGCTAGACAAGACCGGCACTCTCACGTACGGCAGGCCCAGGCAGACCGACTTTGCGGAAATAGGCGGCCTGGACGAATTGGAAGCCATTGTTCTGGCTGCAAGCCTCGCCGCCCATTCGGATCACCCGGTATCCAAGGCCATATCCGAAACTGCGAAGGAAAAAGGCGTGACCTTGCTTGATGTTGCTGATTTTACGGCCATTTCCGGCCAGGGTGTGAGCGGTATAATCAACGGTGAAAAATGGCACCTAGGCAACCATCGCTTGGTGGAAGCACTAAAAAAATGTTCAGCCGCCCTGGAAGAACATATTTTCTCTTTGGAAAAGCAAGGCAAAAGTGTGGTGGCCTTAGTAGGGGAAGAAGGAGTACGGGCGTTGTTCGCCGTGGCCGATACGCTAAAACAGGGCAGCATTGCAGCCGTCCTGGAATTGAAACGGCTCGGCATCGCAACCACGATGCTGACCGGCGACAATGAACATACTGCCCGTGCCGTTGCCGCGCAGGCCGGGGTAGACGCATTTAAAGGAAATCTCCTGCCGGAAGACAAACTGGCCGTTATCGAGCGGTTGGCGCAAAACGGCAGGGTCGGCATGGTGGGTGACGGAATAAACGACGCCCCGGCCCTTGCCAGGGCGGACATCGGATTCGCCATGGCGGCGGCGGGAACGGATACAGCCATTGAAACCGCCGATGTGGCCCTGATGGACGATGACCTCGGAAAAATTCCGCGCTTCATCAGATTATCCAGGTCTGTACATGCCATCCTTATACAAAATATTATTTTGGCGCTCGGCGTGAAGGCCGTATTTTTTGCGCTGACCTTTGCGGGGCAGGCGACTATGTGGATGGCCGTGTTCGCCGATGTAGGCGCTAGCCTGCTGGTGGTGGGCAACGGTCTGCGGGCGATGCGAAAATGAATAGTCTTTATTTGGGCATCATCTTTCATAATTCCAGATGTTATGGCCGCGATGGAAGGCTCTCCAGCAGGCGTTTAATCATCTCATAAGGGCCGCTTCCGGCCAGGGCCGCGTTCACCGGCTCTCCCCGCCAGGGGCTGCCGCCCGAGGCCAGCCAGCGGGCATAATCCCGTTTC
>WRHT01000122.1 GCA_009783115.1 Desulfovibrionaceae bacterium
CAGGAGGGGCGCAAAGCATACGGGAGAAATCCCTACACCGAAGACAAATACAAGAAAATGCGATATAGCCCTATGCTCCAGCGCTTCCGCAGAGCCAATGCCCATCTTAAAAAGTTTGATTTCGCTATCCGAACAATATCCATGCGCCGCATCCAAATATCGCTTATTCGCCGCCGCGGATGGCAGCGTAAGGCTCCAGGCGAGTCGCGGCTAGGGCCGGATAAAGCGCGGTAAGGACGGCTACGACCACAATCAGAGCCATGACCGCGAATATATCACGAACCAATGCGGCATCGGCGGACCAGGTTAGTGGAATTTCGGTGAAGGCGATGCCGGTATGGGCGCAAAAGAGGCAGACGAGCGCCAAGCCGGCGCCGAACACCGCGCCGGCAACTCCGAGCAGGGCGGCCTCACCCATGACCAGCTTGAAGACAAAGGAATTACCAGCCCCCATGGCTTTCAAGATGCCTAATTCCCGTTTGCGCTCATGGGCCATCAAGGCGAACACGGCGCCGGTCACCAGGATAGCGATGACGATCGTCAAAAACGCCGCCGCGCCGAAACCTCCTCCCTCAAGAAGCCTGTGGATTTGGTCATTTATGGTTTTGAACAATTCCGGGCGGCGGAGGACTTCAATCCGGGCGATATTGACCTCCAATCTGTTGGCCGCGATATCCAGCGACACTTCCGGGCGCAGTCTGAGAAGGATCCAGGAAGGTTCCGCCGCGATTTCAGCGGCCGGTCTGGGTATGAAAATTGATGTATCCATGAATGTGCCCGTGGCCAGCAGGCGGCCGCCCCGGGCGGCGCTTAGGCTGTCCGCAGCCGGGAGCGTGGCGGGGAGCTTGTCCGCAGGCACCTTGGCGCCCAGCACCAGACCATCATCTTGCCCTGGAAACTTTTCCGTATTCCGCATATCCAGCCAGGGCCGCACGGCGAAGTCCGCGACCGGGTCAAAGCCGAAAAGGGTGGCCTGGACAGCCCCCAAGGCGGCGGTTCCCAGGCGTTTCTGAGGGGAAACGGCTTCAAGCTCAGGGAAAGCCCCAAGCTGTTCGAATATTTCGGCCGGAACCTCGCCATGGCTCGGCGGGCCTTTGCTCAAATAAATATGCCCTCTTTCTTTGCTTCCGACAGGGACGACAGCCAAGTCCGGCCCGAGCATCCGACGGTTGTTTTCCAACTCCCGCCGGAGCCCGTCGGTCATGAACAGGGCGAAAAGGGTCATGACGACCGCAACGGCGACGGCGGTAATGATAATGGCGCTGTAAGCTTTTCGGCCTTTCAAATTTTTAAAGGCAAGATGCCGCACAATAATCTCTATCCCACTCCCCTTTACTCCCTTTACCAGACAGGCTTCCGGCGATCTTGGGTATTGCGTTTTCCGCGCCGTCTAAACCAGGTGAAGCCGAGCAGCGCTCCCAGGGCCGCACCGCCGCCTAAGCCGTAAACGATGAGCGGAGCCCGGCCGCTGCGGCCTGGCTCCTGCGTCTTTAGGGAAAAAGTATCAGTATAGGAGAGCAGGCCAAAAGTTGTGCCGGCTAGCAGAACCGGGGGGGAGCCGGGCAGAACGTGGATTGTATGCGGGAAAGCATTGTCCAGGCCAGCATTGATGTCTGTCCAAGACAGGCCTTTGTCCAAGCTGCGGTAAAGGCCGCCCCAGGCCCCCGTGTACACCACGTTCGGCTGGGACGGATTAGCGGCCAGAGAGAAGATATGGATATTCAATAGGGAGCTTCCCTGCCAAGTTCTTCCCCCATCCTGGGAACGGAACACGCCTCCACTGGCCTCGCCGACATAAATATCCGTCGGGGTGGCTGGATGATAGGCGCCAGCCAGCACGATATCGGGATTTTCCGGATCAACATAGAGGGCCGTGATGCTCAGACTGCTCAAGCCCTCATTGAAATCCTTCCAGGAAACTCCGCCATTGCCGCTTTTAAAAACGCCGCCCCCCCCCGTACCCGCATAGAGATACTGCGGATTTTGGGGGTCAATGGCCAAGGCGCTGACATTGACCGTCCGTTTGAATCCTGAGGACATATGCCAGTGTTGGCCGCCGCTGGTGCTGATGGCCACACCGCCCAGAATGCCCAGATAAACGAGACTGGGATCTCGGGGACTGATGGCTATGCAACGGACGGAAAGGTTGGGCAGGCCTTCATTCGCGGCCTGCCAAGTCTCTCCGCCGTCGATACTTTTGAAGAGGCCCAACCCGTCATACCCGACATACAATTCCTTGCTGTTATGCGGGTTGACGGCGACGGCGCCGGGAGGGATGGTCCGAGGCAGATCCGGGCCGAGACTGTTCCAGGCGCCGCCTCCGTCAAAGCTCTTTAACAAGCCTTGATTTGTTGCGGCGTATAGGGTTGAAGGCCGGGCAGGATCGCTGACCAGGGAAACGATATGCGTCTTGTCCAAGGCAATTTTATGCCAGACATCTTCCCCGGCCGAGGCGGGGAGGGCGGCGGCGCATAATAGAGCCGCCAAGGCGATGAGGTTTGTTTTATTCATGGTTTACCTATCGCGACTCTTAGGGGTGAATGATTTTCCATTCCCGTTTGACCCGAATCAAGGTCATGCGCGTATTGGCCGTATATGTACCGAAGGTCATGGGCACAATGATACCGATCTCCACAAAGGCCATGCCTTCTTCTATGATTTCTCCATTGATGGCCAAGAGCATATCCGACGAATACATATTCACCCGGTCCACGAACTGGTTGAAGGAATCGGGATAATGCCAGTGACTCACCAAGGCATAGGCTTTTTCATAATCATTCAGCTTCAGGGCCTCGAAATAGTGCTCGATCACCTGCCGGGGGGACGTTTCCGGAAGCTTGATGTTGTCATAATAGTGCTGGACCCCCGCCATCCCGGCCGCCGCCAAGACAAGCGCCGAGATCAGCGCCAGCGCTTTTTTTTTCCTAGTCATGCCGTTGGCCGCCTCCGCGTCGTTTCCGCCGGAGCGACTTAAGCCTTTTCGTATTGGCTCAGCCGCCCTCCTTTCAGAGTGTAAGTCGTACCGAAGTCGGTATAATTCAGGGCGTGGGTCACCATAACCACGGTCGTACCCTGCCGGTTGATCATTTGGAACAGACGCATTATTTCGTCTTCGGATTTTTCGTCGAGGTCGCCCGTGGGTTCGTCCGCCAACAGGACTGGCGGGCGATTGATCATGGCCCTGGCAATGCTCACCCGGCGCAGTTGTCCGCCAGAGAGTTGGGAGGGATACTGGTCTTCCTTGCCGGTTACGCCCACCATTTCCAAGAGCGACCTGGCGAATTCACTGTCCTCCCGGTTGGGGCTTCGCCCGCTGAAGGCGATGGGCAACAGGATATTGTCCAGTACATTCAAGGAGGATATCAGGCTGGGAAACTGGAACACAAAACCAAGTTTGCTGTTGCGCAGAAAAGCCAGTTCCGGCTCGGAAATCTCCCAGATATCAATGTCGCCGATAAGGACGCGCCCTTCGTCCGGCTTGGTCAGGCCGCCTATGACGCTCAACAGTGTTGTTTTACCGCCGCCGGAACGCCCGGTGAGAATGACGAAGCTGCCATTTTCAATATGCCAATCAAGTCCGTCCAGCACCGGCACGCCCTTATAGCGCTTGCTGAGAGCTTCCACCCTGATCATTACCGCCTTATTCTCCTCTTCTGATGGCGTCATAAGGCTCTACGCGGCTGATGCGCCAAGCGGGATACAGGCCGCCCAGGCCGCCCGTGATGAGGGCCGCCATTAGGGTAAAACCGGCGGCTTTGAAGAAATAGGTCTGGTCCGGCCACATATAAAAATTGCCGATCATCGTCTCCAGCCGGACCCGGCCGAAGATGATTGCGGCCAAGCCGGTCAGAACGCCCAAGAGGCCCCCTGTTCCGGAGATGCCGACCGCTTCCAAGGCAACTAAACGGAATATGAAATTCCGCCGGGCGCCCAGGGCCAGAAACAAGCCGAGTTCCCGCATCCGCTGCCGCACCGACAAGACAAACAAGCTTCCCGCGAGAACAACCGCCAAGCCGCAGAAAATGCCGCCGGCCGCAAAAAAGATGTTTAAAAGGTTATCTAATTGCCGGCTGTACGAAGAGACCAACTGGCTGGCCGTAAAAACCTTCACTTCCGGAACGTGCTGTTCAACCGCCCGGGCAACGGCGTCCTGGTCCGCTCCATCTTCAAGCTTTATCATGATGGCGGAAATCTGGTCTTTTTGTATGGGCAGGGGATACAGCGGCGAGCCCTGGACCATCTGGTAGGCCGTATCCAGAGTGAGAAAGACAGTGTAATCCGCGCCCAACCCCGTCGGTTCCAAAATTGTACCCACAGTGAAGGGTTTGCCCATGAATATCAGGCGCTGGCCGATGGCTTTGGCCGGTGTGCCGACCACGGCCGAGATGACTTTGGCGCCGACGATGATCTGGTCGTTCCTCAAAGGGTCGTTGAGCTTTTGCAGGAACCAGGGGTTGACTGTGAAATCCAGTTTCGGGTCAAAGCCGACCAGAGAGATCTCCGAATCGCAGCAGGGCGCGCTTAGGCTGCGCAGAAAAAGCTGAGGGCAAGTCCATTTCACTCCGGGTGTGGCCCGCACCCTTTCCTCCAAGGCGGCCGGCATATAAAAGACGGTGGGGCTGCCGGAGACCAGAGCGGCCTCGGCTTCATCCTGAGCCTCGGCCGGTACGGCCACAAGATCAGCGCCCAAGCGCTCAAATGTGGTTTTAAGGGTATAATGGATTCCCCGGGAGAGCACTGTCGCAATAAACAGCATGGCACAGGCCAGAGCAATGCTGCCGATCATCACCCCTGCCTTAAAGCGTTTGCGTTTCAGGGTCTCAAGGAACAGGTAAACGATCCGCCGCATGGCTCTATATTTTTTCTTTACCAGCCCGGCACATCGGCATCCATCATCCAAAAATACTGGGGATACCGGTAATGGAGGGCCAGCCATTTGTTGTCATAGCGCCGGGAAAAATCATT
>WRHT01000123.1 GCA_009783115.1 Desulfovibrionaceae bacterium
AGAAGGTATGCCAGAAGGGATAGTTGTCGAACTGGTTCAGGACGCGGGGGATGCCGACGCTTCCCCGTTTGGCCTGCGCTTCGTCCAGCGGTTTGTAGCCGAACATGCGATCCGTTTTATAGACATACAAATTGGGTAGCTCATGCCGCCGCGTTTTTTCCTGGGCGCCTTTTTCGCAACGGTTGCCGGAGATAAACCTGCGTCCGTCATTGAAGGTATTGATGAGGATACGGCATTGGTTGCTGCATTGGCGGCAGTTATCCGGTTTTTTTTCCACCGTGAAGTCGGCCAGTTCTTCCGGCCGGATAAAGTGGGAGTTTTGTCCCGGGTGATGGCGTTCATGGGCAATCAAGGCCGCCCCGTAAGCTCCCATGAGCCCGGCTATATCCATGCGCACCACCTGGCGTTTGGTGAGCAGCTCAAAGGCGCGTAGAACAGCTTCGTTATAAAAGGCCCCGCCCTGCACGATGATTTTTTCCGGCAGATCATCAAGGCGGCGCAGACGGATGACCTTGTACAAGGCGTTGCGGATTACCGCGTAAGACAGGCCGGCGGAGATATCCGCCACATCGGCGCCCTCTTTTTGGGCCTGTTTGACCATGGAATTCATGAACACGGTGCAGCGCGTTCCAAGGTCCACAGGGCGGGCGGCGCTCAGGGCCATGTGGGCGAAATCGGCCACTTCCATTTGCAGCGAGCGGGAAAAGGTCTCGATGAAGGAACCGCAACCTGCCGAACAGGCCTCGTTGAGCGAAATGCTGTGGATGGCCCCTTTGCGGATGTTCAGGCATTTCATATCCTGGCCGCCGATGTCCAGGATGAATTCCACTCCCGGCAGGGTATTTTCCGAGGCTTTGTAGTGGGCCACGGTTTCCACTTCGCCGTGGTCGGCCTTAAAGGCGGACTGGATCAGCTTTTCACCGTAACCCGTAGCTGTGACTCCGCCCAGGACGGCTGAGGCTGGCAGCCTGGAATAGAAATCCCGGATCATTTCCAGCACAACGGCCACCGGGTTACCCTTGTTTCCGCTGTAAAAACTGTACAAAAGCTCGTTGTTTTCGCCAAGGGCCACGGCCTTGGTGGTGGTGGATCCGGAATCAATGCCCAGGAAAACTTTTCCGGCATAGGCGTCAAGCTCTCCGCGTTTGGCCGTGGCCTTGGCGTGGCGGGCGCGGAAAGCGGCCAGTTCCCCGGCATCGGCAAAGAGTGGAGACAGCAGGTTGATTTCGGAAAGGGTATGGCCGGGGCTGTTTTCCAGGCGCAGGATAAGCTCTGAAAGACGCATGGGAGGCTGGTCGGGGCGGGCCAGCAGTGCGGCT
This sequence comes from Desulfovibrionaceae bacterium, assembly GCA_009783115.1. The sequence continues at coordinate 1,320 of WRHT01000123.1, forward strand.
CCCATGGCCACGAAGAGTTTGGCCTCTTTCGGGAAGATGACTTCGTCCTCTTTGAGCTTCAGGGTTTTGATGAAGAGAACGCGCAGCATGGAGAGAAAGTTGAGCGGCCCGCCTAGAAAAGCCACCCGGCCGTGAATGGGCTTGCCGCAGGCCAGTCCGCTGATGGTCTGGTTGACAATGGCCTGAAGGATTGAGGCGGCGATATCTTCTTTGGAGGCCCCTTCATTGATCAGCGGTTGGATGTCGGTTTTGGCGAAGACTCCGCAACGTGATGCAATGGGGTAAATGGTCCTGTGTTGTTCGGCCAGGCGGTTCAATCCTCCGGCATCGGTTTCCAGCAGGGTAGCCATTTGGTCGATGAAGGCCCCGGTGCCGCCGGCGCAACTGTTATTCATGCGCTGGTCCACGCCGTGCTTGTCAAAATAGGTTATTTTGGCGTCTTCCCCGCCCAGTTCGATGGCGACATCGGTTTGGGGGGCGAAGCTTTCGATGGCCTTGGTCCCGGCGATGACTTCTTGCTCAAAAGGCACATCCAGCAGTTTGGAAAGGGCCAGACCGCCGGATCCGCTCATCACCGGGCGGATTACGCGGTCCCCAAGTTCAGCGGCATCCCGCAGCAATTCCAGGACAGTCTGGCGCACATCGGAAAAATGCCAACGGTAATCTTGGAAAATAAGTTGGTTGTCCTGATCCAGAAAAACCAGCTTGACGGTGGTTGAGCCAATGTCAATACCGGCTTGAAGGATATTTGCCATGAGAAATATGAGAATATACAGTTACGTGGTTAATTGGGGATGTTTTCTTTTAATCATAAAAGAGGCTTTAGTCCAGTTCAAATTTATGAAAGCCGGCGGGGAGATTGACATGCTTAATCGGAATATTTTAAATCGTTGCCGGAGAATGGCCTGAATATGGCCGGCAGCTGGTCTATATGCATGACTACAAATTCAGCCGTGAACGCATGGTGCAGGAGCAGATTCTGCAAAGGGGAATATCTTCTCCGGAGGTTATCGCCGCTATGCGTCAGGTGCCCAGGCATGCCTTTGTGCCGGAGGAAGGGCGGCGCGGCATGGCCTATTATGACGCGCCGCTCTTGCTTGGTGATGGGCAGACCCTTTCCCAGCCTTACATTGTGGCCTTGATGTCCGAATTGTTGGAAGCCTCGCCGGGTATGCGGGTGCTGGAAATAGGCACCGGTTCCGGTTACCAGGCTGCGGTGCTGGCCGCTATGGGTCTGGAGGTGTATTCGGTGGAACGTTTGCGCTCTCTTTATACGGCTGCGGCGCGGCGCTTGTTCACTCTGGGCTATGATGCCCGCATTCGTATACGCCTGGACGATGGAACCTTCGGCTGGCCGGAGGCGGCTCCCTTTGAACGGATTATGGTGACCGCCGGCGGGCGGCAGGTGCCGCGCAGCCTGCTGGAGCAACTGGCGGACCCGGGCATTTTGGTCATGCCTGTGGGCCAGGCCCGTTGCCAGAACCTGCTGGTGCTGCGGAAAGAAAATGGGCAAATCCGCCAGGAAAACAAGGAGGCGGTGATTTTTGTGGAACTGGTGGGTGAATGCGGCTGGCGGCCATTCCCTTGAGAGCGAAAGGCATGGAGGGGAATAACGTCTCTGGATTATTGCCTTTGGCCGGGCCTGCAGTTTTACAGCGCCTTCGCCATAAAATTTTTGTGATGAGCGGCAAGGGCGGGGTGGGCAAGAGTTCGGTCAGCGTGAATTTGGCCGCGGCCCTGGCGGAAATGGGTTATAAAACCGGCCTTCTGGATATTGATCTTCACGGGCCAAGCGTTCCTGGTCTTCTGGGGTTGCGGGGGGCTCAGGTCCGGGTGGAAAAAGGCCGGTTTCTGCCCTTGCCGGTAGCGGAGAACTTGTGGGCGCTTTCCCTTGAAAGCCTGCTTCAAGACAAAGATCATGCGGTGATTTGGCGCGGCCCCAGAAAAAACGGGGCCATCCGGCGGATGCTCGGCGAAACGTCTTGGGGAGACCTGGATTTTTTCCTGGTTGATTCGCCACCGGGCACGGGTGATGAACATTTGGCCCTGCTGAAGATGCTGCCGGACGCTTTTTGCCTGGTGGTGACCACTTCCCATAGCCTTGCCTTGGCGGATGTGCGTAAGGCGGTGAGTTTTTTGCGTTCTATGCGGGTGCACTCCGTTGGCTTGGTGGAAAACATGAGCCCCTCCTTATGTCCGCATTGCGGCGGAGCGCTCGAACTTAACCAGCCTGGAAGAGCTCTGGAACTGGCTTGTGAAACAGGTATAGCTTTTCTGGGGGCCATTCCTTTCGATGTTGAGGCATCCAGAGCCGCGGATGCCGGACGGACGATCCTGGCTATTCCGGGCATGAATCCGGCCAAATCAGCCTATTATGCCCTGGCTGAAAGCGTGAAAAAGGTCTGCGCCGGCTAGGGGAACGAGCGTGATAATATTCTATAGATAATTTTATGCCGCCAGTTTTTTTGCCGAAAAATTTCATGATTTTTTTTAGAAAAATTCATTAAAGAGATTAAGCTAAGATATTAATCATGAAATATCAAATATTTATACATGCACACCCCGGCGTTTATTTTTATGCGCAATAGGCTAGCTTCCTTGATTTTTTATCAGGAATACGGCATATTCAGCCAATCTGCGGCTGGATATAGGCGGGCGCATAATGAGAAAGTTGAATTTACCTACCTGGCTTACCTTGGGCCGCATAGGCCTGACGCCCGTTATCGTGCTCTTGCTGCATTTTCCGAATAGGGGTTTTTGCTTAGTTGCCGCCTTGTTATATGCCCTGGCAGCCCTGTCGGACTATATTGACGGCAGGCTGGCGCGCAGCTATGGGCAGGTGACCCGGGTCGGCAAATTTTTGGATCCCCTGGCCGATAAAGTATTGAATTGCTCCACCATGATTATGTTGGTTTTTTTGGGCTGGGCGCCGGCCTGGGTGGTAATCGTCATTGTGGCCAGAGAGATTGCCATTACCGGATTGAGGGCGATCGCGGCGGACGAGGGCTATATCATGGCGGCGGAGCGCCTGGGCAAACTCAAAACCGTGTTGCAGAGCGTGGCCCTGGTCCCATTGGTTCTGCACCATCCCTGGCTGGGCATTGATCTGGCCCCTTTGGGCCTTTGGCTGTTGTATGCGGCCTTGATTTTGACGGTATATTCCGGTCTGAAGTATACATATGATTTTTATGTCTTCTGGACCGGGCGGCAGGCGGGCGATACACCCGTTGGTGATGCGCATGGATGACGAAGAAGTGTTGCGTTTGCGGCTGAAAACCTGCCTGCAGACCATTCTTGAACTCAGAGAAAATCTGGATATGCCGGATAATGCGTCCTTCAGCGTGTTTTTAGCTGGCGAGCTTGGTTCCCTGGAGGAATTTCTGGATATTCTGCCCGGAATATCCGTTAGCGAATATGAGGTGCGGCGGGTGGAACTGGCCACGGCCGAATTTCTGGAAGGTTTGAATCCTTTCTTGTTAAAAGGGACCACGGTAAAGGCAAAAACTGTGGACAGAGTGCAGTAAGATGAAAAAGCGCTTTTTGTTGGGTCTTTCGCTTTTGGCGAATATAGGTTTTTTCTGGATTTTTATCTGGGGCGATCGCGGATTTATCGAGGCCAAAGGAC
>WRHT01000124.1 GCA_009783115.1 Desulfovibrionaceae bacterium
AAAACGACGGTTTCCAAGAGTAAACTTTCCGAAACAGGCGGGAAAGGGCATGGAGCAAAACAGAAATTGGCTAAATACGGCCAGGATGACCATTGATGTGGAAATTGAAGGCCTGAACGCGGTCAAGGAACGTCTGGACGAATCCTTCAATCAGGCGGTGGATCTGCTGGCCTCCTGCAAGGGGCGGGTGGTCATCAGCGGCTTGGGAAAATCAGGGCTGGTGGGGCGCAAGCTTGCCGCCACCTTTTCTTCAACCGGCACCCCGGCCTTTTTCATGCACCCGGTGGAAGGCCAGCATGGAGACCTGGGATCCATCCGCGAAGAAGATATTTTCATCGCCATTTCCAATTCCGGCAAAACCGATGAACTCAACGCCCTAATCCCGGCCCTGCGCGCCTTGGGCGTAAAGATCATCGCCCTCGCCGGCAAAACGGATTCCCCCCTGGCTGCCCTCGCCGACCTGGTGATCAGCACCGAGGTGCCGCGCGAGGCCTGCCCGCTCAACTTGGCCCCCACGGCCAGCACTACCGCGGTCCTGGCCGTGGGCGACGCCCTGGCTGTCTGCCTGATTGAGGCCAAAGCCTTTACGGAAAACGATTTCCGCAGGGTTCACCCTGGTGGAGCGCTGGGACAGCGCTTACGCCAATTTTTACATGAACTCATGCGCCGTCCCGCGCCTGCCGCCTTACATACGGCCTCGCTGACCGAAGCGGTAAGCGCTCTGCACCAAGGAGGCTTGGGGGCCGTGCTGATCCTGGATGAGCAAGGAGCCGCCGCCGGCATTCTCACCGACGGAGACCTGCGCCGCGCCATGTTGAAGCGTGGCTTCAACCCGGAACACCCGGCAAAGGAATATGCGACCGGAAAATTCCAGTACGCCACCCCGGAAATGAACGCGGCTGAAGCCCTGGACAGCATGGAGCAAGCGGCCATTACCGTGCTGCCCGTCCTGGACGGAAACAATCGCCCCTTGGGCATGATCCATCTGCACGACCTTCTGGGCAAAGGCAGGATTAATTTTTCCGGCAGGGGCAAGAATCAGGATTAACGTCCTGAAAAATTAAAAAGCGGTTCAGGCCCGGCTATTGCCTCTTTGCAGCCGGTCCCGCAGCAGAATCGCCGCCAGATTCATGCCCAAAGCCAAGCCCAGAAGGGAAAGAGCCGCGCCGTATTGCAAGGGCATGGTTTTCTCCATGTCCACCCCGGCGGTGGAAAGCACATAAATATGGTTGGACAAGGCCATAACCGGACGGAAGATAGATTCCAGGCTTCCGCTGGTGAAAAAAACCGTGGCCGTGAACATGATGGCCGCGGTCTCCCCGGAAGCTCTGGCCAGGCCGAGAATGGCCCCGGTAAGCATGCCCGGCATGGCCGCCGGCAGGAGCACGCGCACAATGGTCTGGCTCTTGGTAGCCCCCAGGGCCAGGGAAGCCTCGCGCCAAACCCCTGGAACCTGACGCAAAGCCTCTTCCGCCGTGCCGATAATCACCGGCAGAGTCAGCACCGCCAGGGTCAGGATACCGGAGAGCAGGGAAATGCCCAGGCCGCAGGTGATCACAAAAAAACTCAGACCGAACAATCCGAAAACAATGGAAGGCACCCCAGCCAAGTTGTTCACCCCTAAGCGGATATAGCGGGCCAGGGGTGAAGCCCCGGCATATTCGTGCAGATAAACGGCCGAAGCCACGCCTATGGGAAAGACCACCAGGAGCGAACCGATGGCCAGAAGCATGGTTCCCTGGATGCACGGCCAGATGCCTCCCTCGGTCATGGAATTGCGCGGCGCCTGGCTCAAAAACTCCCAGGAAAGCACCGGCAGGCCGCGGATGAAAAGATACACACAGACGCTGAAAAGAGCCGCGACATTAATCATGGCGGCAGAACGCAGCAACCAGGTCATCGCCTTGCCGCGCCATCTGCGCCGGCGGTTAAAGCTCTCTTGGAACATCAATTATTCTCCTTGAGCCCCGTACTGAAAATCTCACGCAACTGAAAAGCAGGGACAGCTTCAGTCAATTCAAGGACCGGCGGTTTTTCTCCGAGATATGCTGGGCCACGAGGTTAAAAATCAGCGTGAATATGAAAAGAGTCATGCCTATGGCAAAAAGTGCGTGGTAGTGCTCCCCGCCGAAAGGGGTTTCGCCCATTTCCGCGGCTATGGCCGCCGGCATGGGGCGCACCGGGTCAAAAATGGACATGGGGATAAGCCCTGCACCGCCGGCCACCATCAGAACCACCATAGTTTCGCCTATGCTGCGCGACATGCCCAACATACAGGCCGTGCCTATGCCTGAAAAAGCCGCCGGAACCACCACCTTGGAGGTGGTTTCCCAACGGGTGGCCCCAAGGGCCAGCGAGGCTTCGCGCAAAGAAACGGGCACGGCAAAGAGGGCGTCTTCGGCCACGGAACAAATAGTCGGCACGCTCATAAAGGCCAAGGTCAGCCCGGCGTTGAACAAATTAAGGCCGGTATCCGCATCCAGGTATTCCTGCAGGAAAGGAGCAAGCACGGCCATACCGAAAAAACCCAGCACCACCGAAGGCAGAGATGCCAAAAGCTCAATCATGGGCTTGATCAGGCGGCGCAGATTGGGATGGGCGAATTCGGCGAGCCAGGCCGCAGTCATAATTCCCAGAGGTATGGCAATGGCCGAGGCCAACGCGGTCACCGCCGCCGAACCGGCAATAAGAGGCAAAATACCTAATTCCGGCGGTGTGGACGTGGGATACCAGCCATGTCCCAGGTAAAAATCCGACAAGGAATGACCATAAAAAACCGGCAGACCTTCCTTAAAAAGAAAGACCATGATCAGGCCCAGGAAAAGCAGGGAACACCAGGCAATTCCCGCCAGCGCCAGACGGATGATTTGTTCTTTCATGCCTTTACCGTCTCCTTATACGCTATAGGCCGGCGGCGGGAACCGCCGCCGGCGCTCCGGCACGGCCTTATTTCACAGGCAGGGGGATAAAGCCGGTTTCCTCGACAATCTTTTGCCCCTTCTGGGGATCCAGCAGGAAATCAATTACCTTTTTCACATTGCCCTCCGGGGCGCCGTTGGTGAACACATACAGTTCGCGGGCAATGGGCCAGGCATTTGAAAGCGCGGTTTCAGTAGTCGCCTCCACCCCGTTGACATTAATTTTTTTTACGGTTTTCCCAAGGTACCCGAAGCCGATGTAGCCGATAGCCCGGCGGTTGCCGGACACCGTCTGCACCACTCCGCCGTTGGAGGCCTGCATCAGGGCTGCGGGCGACACTTTTTCACCTTTCATGACAAAGTCGCCCCAGCTCTCAAAAGTACCGGAAGAGCTGTCCCTGGAAACGACCACGATATTCCCGTCCTGGCCGCCCACTTCCTTCCAGTTGCGGATTTTACCGGCATAGATGTCGCGAAGCTGCTCCATGCTCAGATCCTTCACCGGGTTGTCGGGATGCGCCACCGGCAGCAAGGCGTCCACGGCAACAGCGACGCGGAAGGGGCTAACGCTTCGCCCCTTGCCCGCCTCCATCTCAGAAGACTTGATATCACGCGAGGACATGGCGATCTGGCACAGGCCCTCGTTCAAGGCCTTGATGCCGTTGCCCGAACCGCCGCCGGAAATGGCCAGAGGAATGCCGGGGTGGGTGGCCATGAATACTTCTCCGGCCTTCTGCATGATCGGCAGCACCGTGGTGGAGCCGGTAATCAGAATGTCACTCTGGGCTGCCCGGGCCGAATCCGAAAAACCTACCGGCAAACCCAAGCTTAAAAAGCCGGCCAGCAATACCGCCATGAGTCCGTTTTTTACGAAAGAAACCGCTTTGTTGGGCATAATTCGCTCCTTTTGGGTTGTATTGGCGACACTATCCTTCTTCCATTGTTACAAAATCGTCACAGAAATGTGGATTTCGAAAGACATCCATGTAACAAAATTGTAACTGTTTTTTCATACGCCTGACACGCTTGCGGTGCAGTCTTACCCATCGGCATCTTCCAGCGTGCGGATCTGGAAACGCAACAAGGACCGGTATTATGAGCAATCAGAGCATCCTGATCGTGGAAGACGAAAAGGACATCCGGGAGCTTCTGGCCTTTAACCTGAAACGCGAAGGATTTACCGTCCTGGAAGCAGGAGATGGGGAACGCGCTCTGGTTCTGGCCCAGGAAAAAAAACCCGGACTTATCCTGCTGGACCTGATGCTGCCGGGGCTGGACGGCCTTAATGTCTGCAAGGCCCTGAAACGCGATGAAATTACTGCCGGCATCCCATTGATCATGCTCACCGCCAAAGGAGAGGAAGTGGACCGCATCGTCGGGCTGGAGTTGGGGGCGGCGGATTATGTGGTCAAACCCTTCAGCGTGCGGGAGGTAATCCTGCGCATCCGGGCGGTGTTGCGCCGCAACGAGGATACCTCCGCCGCCCTGCTGTGTTGCGGCGAGATCACCATGGATACGGAAAAACACAAAGCCTTGGCCGAAGGAATGCCCTTGGAACTGACCATCACGGAGTTCCGGCTCCTGGAAGACCTCCTGCGCCACAAAGGCCGGGCGCGCAGCCGCGAACAATTGCTGAACACCGTATGGGGATACAGTTTTGAAGGATACGCCCGGACAGTAGATACCCATGTGCGCCGCCTACGCGCCAAACTCGGAAAAACGGCGGTTCTGATTGAAACGGTACGCGGCCTGGGCTACCGGGCCAAGGAACAGCCGTGATCCGCTGCGGACTCTCCCTGCGGGGCAGGCTGTTATGCGCCTTCGCGCTGATCACGGTCATCGCCGCCGGTTCATCGGTGCTGTCTTTCCGTGACATTCTGTATAATGAACGCCTGGAGCTGGCGGAAAACGAAGCCTTGGGACAGGCCATATTTTTCGGCAAACT
>WRHT01000125.1 GCA_009783115.1 Desulfovibrionaceae bacterium
TTCGAGGGCGATAGCAGGACAAACAATAGTATTTTCCTTCAGAAATATGTTGATGAAGCCAAAAAAGTGTCAAAAAGTAAATTGATTTCAGTTTATGCGGTAAAAGGGGAAGACCATTTTAGTACGTTGGCACTTATAACACCTTATATTGCGCGAAAAATACTGGAGGATACGGGCAATAAGGTTAATATTTCATTTACGGAGAGTATACTAAAAAAATATTAAAATGAGGCACTCAATATGACACATACTGTGTTAGTATGTAAAATCTAATAAATTTATCTAGCGCGGGGAACGCGGGCATAAACACGCCCGCGTTTTTTGTTTAAAAACACTTTATTTACGGATCGGACCGATCCACACCGAGAGTGGAACCGATTGCCGCCCGGAGATCCCCCCAGCCTGGCCGCCGTCTGTATGCGTTTACGCGCCCGTTTGGACATGCTGCGGGTCTCCTGCGTATTATAACCGGCGCGAGCCTCCCGCGTTGCTATAGGGCCGTCTGCGTCATTTTCTTACAGGGGGTCGCGGCCGCCCGGAGATCCCTCGCGTTCGTTTACTTCGCTGTATCCGTTTTTTGTTTTTCGGATTCCAAGGCGCGCCGCCTAGTGGTAGGCGTCTTTTCGGTTTTGGTTTTTTCGACAATTAAGGATAATATCCTTGATTCATATTTTTTCAAGTTTCTTGAATACTCTGTCTGCTGATCATTCATTTCTTTTCTCAATCTTGTTTCAAGCTCAATAAGTGCTTTATCGTTTGATACCCTGACCTGTTCAACCTGTAATTCTTGTTGTATACAATAAAACCATTGATAATTTTCCTGTTTAAATTATTTCTTAAATATTACAAAACTTTTGTATGATTATTACAACCTTGCGGGTGGTGTCACCGACCTTGGGACATCCCCTACTCGTTTGACCATTGGATTACGTTTGCGCTACTCTGCTTTCTCGGTGTGAAAATGATTACCGGAAGTTTTAGAAAAGAAGTGTGTGCTGATAGGGAATGCCCTGATGACGATTGCAGCGTAGTGTGTGGGGGTAAACCTGTTTTAATCACCATGCCGATGCTGTTGATGTTCTTGATGCCCGTGCGTACCATTTTGGGATGTGTTGCCTGAAGGTATCGTATCGTCAGGGGGCGCCTTGCCGGTTGGAGGTTGGGTATCGTCCGTGGGCGCTGATTCAACAGGCGGCATTGCACTGGCAGGCGGCGGCGGGCTTACTACATATGGGGGTTCAGGGAGCAAAAAGCGGAAAACATACGCTAAGGAATGAATAACCAAAAACCGATATTTTTCGCATACGCTAAGGCCGGAACCCCACGATCATTGCCGGTTTTTGTAGCGGTAGAGCGTCGCCTGGCTCACCCCTGTCATCTCAACGATCTCGCTTATGCTGTATTCTTTTGAGTCATAGAGTTTTAAAGCCTTAATAATCTTGCTATCCTTAATTCTGGGCCTTCCGCCTTTTCTGCCTCTGGCCCTGGCACTCTCAAGCCCTTCTTTGGTTCTTTGAGCAATCAAATCCCTTTCAAATTGGCTGAACGCCTGGAAAACGGTGAGCATCAGTTTTCCCTGGGGCGTGGCGGTGTCAAAGTTTTCTTTTACGCTTATTAATTTGACGCCCTTTTTTTCAAAATCCTCAACCAGTTCAATAAGATCCCTTGTACTGCGCCCCAACCTTGAGAAACTCTCAATAACTATGCTGTCGCCGGGCCTTACCTTATCCTTCAGCCGGTTTAGTTCCGGCCGATCAGCTTTTACGCCCGATATCTTTTCAGTCAAAATCTCCGTGCAGTCATATTGTTTCAGCATGTCGAGCTGGCGGATCAAGTCCTGCTGCTGCGTGCTGACCCTCGCATAGCCGTAAATGTAGCTTGCGCCCATTGAATCCCCCTCCGTTTAGTGCTAATATTATCATAAAGGGGCAATAATGTAAACTTGATTTTGGCAATAGTTTTGACAATCGGTTTTCCTTAATTTTCCGTGCCGGCAATTGCCATAGCCCTGCCCCCCGCAAACGAAGGTTTTTGAGAAAGGAGCTGCCCTTTATGGCTACGCGCGGCGGCGAAATTCTTACAAAAGAACAAAGGTTGGAGTTTACAAGCTTGGCCGGCAGTATCAGCGAAGAGGAGATTGCCGCATACTACACATTGTCCAGTGCGGACATTGAAATTGTCAATAGACACAGAAGGGACCACAACCGGCTGGGGTTCGCTTTGCAGTTGTGCATGCTCAGGCACCCTGGGTGGCCGCTGTCAATTGTAAAGGAAATACCGGCAAGGGTGCTTGGCTATGTTGCGGGGCAGATTGGGGCCGACCCTTGTACATACCAGTTGTACTGGCAGCGCGAAGCCACTGCGCTGGAGCACATGGATGAAATCCGGCAGCAATATGGCTATAAAGTTTTTGACAAACAAATGTCCATGGCTTTGTCGGAAATTCTAATAAGCGGCGCCATGGAAAACGGCAATTCAATGCACTTAATAAATTTAGCCATAAGCGTTTTACGCAAAAATATGGTGATCCTCCCGGGTATGTCCACCATAGAGTCAATTGTTTGGGAATCCCGCAAAGACGCCGAGGAAAAAATATACGGCTTTATCAACGGATGCCTTGCCGACGTCCAGAAAACCAAGCTAGACGAGTTGCTTACCTTAAAGGACGGCAGTAAGACCAAGCTGGCATGGCTGAAAGAGGCGCCAAAAAATTTTTCACCGGAGTCTTTCTTGAAAATTATGGAGAGGCTTGAATGCGTAAGGGAGTTGGGCCTTGAAATAAACAGAAAAAATATCCACCCCAACAGGCTTGCCCAGTTGTCAAGGATGGGCGAAAAATACGACGCGCAGGCATTGCTGAGGTTCGGCGCCCAAAAGCGCTATGCCTTCCTTGTCATCTATCTTTTGGATTTAAGCCAAAATCTTGTAGACTATGCTGTCGAGATCCATGACAGGCAAATGATGAATTTGGAGACGAAAGGGCGCAGCCAGCAAAACGAAATTCAAAAGCAAAATGGAAAAACATTAAACGAAAAGGTAATCATTTTCTCCGCTTTGGTCAAAGCCTTGTCAAAGGCCAAATACGAGGGGGCGGATCCATATGCGGCCATAGAGCTTTCAGTCATGCCTTGGGACAGTCTTGTCGCCTCGGGCCAGGAAGCGGAAAAGCTCGCAAGGCCCATCGACTATGACTACATCGATCTGATACAGGGGAAATACCCTGTTTTGAGGCGGTACGCCCCAACTCTTTTAAAGCGCCTCACGTTTAAAGCCGCCCAATCAAGTGAGCCGCTGATCAAGGCCATAGAGCTTTTAAACGGGCTCAACGACTCGAACAAGAGGGGCGTCCCTAAAAACACGCCGACGGATTTTTTGCCGGACAGGTGGAAGAAGTACGCCGTCAACAGCGACGGCACAATAAACCGGCGCTATTATGAGATCGCCGTCCTTGAGGAGCTTAAAAACAGCATACGCTCGGGAGACATATCAGTCGAGGGGAGCAGGAAGCATAGGGACTTTGACGAGTATCTGTTATCGAAAGAAGAGTGGGAGCTAGCCAAATCGGCGGGGAGCACACTGGCCGTGAGCGAAATTTTTGAGGATTTTCTCATTGAAAGACAAGAAGCCCTTTCCCGGCGCATAAAATGGGTCAACGAAAACTTGCGGGGCCTCGATGGCGTGACCCTCCGCGACAGCGAAATCCATATAAAAAGGCTTGAAAAAAGCACGCCTGACGGCGCGAAGGAATACAGCAGGTCTATTTATAGGCTTCTTCCCAATGTGAAGCTTGCCGATCTGCTCATGGACGTCGCAAATTGGACCGGGTTCCTCGAACAATTTTCCCACGCCTCGACAGGGAGGCTGCCAGGCCAGGACGAAAAGGAGACGCTGATAATCACGTTGATTGCAATGGGAACTAACATAGGGCTTTTCAAAATGGGCAGCTCCACCGACGGCATATCCTACAACCAGATGGCAAACGCCGCCCAATGGCGGCTGTACGACGACGCTTTGAGCAGGGCGCAGTCCGTTCTTGTGAATTTCCTCCACAGGCAGCCGCTCTCTTGCTACTGGGGCGACGGCAGCGCGTCGTCCAGCGACGGCATGCGCGTGGTGACCGCCGTGCCGACCCTGCACGGGGAGCACAACCCGCATTACGGCTCGGAGAGGGGCGCGACAATATACCGTTTCGTCAGCGACCAGTATTCGTCCTTCTACGCCAAGGTAATATAAACACCAAGATTATCTGCGACAATTACGACGATGTGCTTAGGCTGGCGCACTCCATTAAAACAAGCAAAGTTCCCGCAGCGCTTATTATGGGCAAACTCGGCTCGTACGCCCGCCAAAACAGCCTGGCGGCCGCTCTGAAGGAAATGGGGCGCATTGAAAAGACTATATTCATCCTTGACTATATTTCAAACGAGGATCTGAGAAAAAGAATACAGAAGGGGCTAAACAAAGGCGAGGCGGCCAATGCTCTGGCGCGCGCGGTGTTTTTTGCAAGGCGCGGCGAGTTTCACGAGAGGGACATCCAGGATCAGCTGCAAAGGCCAAGCGCGCTCAACATCCTGATGAATGCCATTGCGGTTTGGAACGCTGTCTATTTAAATAAAGCCGTCGAATACCTCCGCGAAAGAAACGAGCTTGACGAAAACATGCTGAGCTATGTGTCACCTTTAAATTGGGAACATATAAATTTCTATGGCCATTATAGTTTCAACAAGAGAAGGTCTGGCGTCCGTAGCATACCCCATCTCCCCAAGGGCTTTTGCCTTTTTTTCTTCACGGGCTTTCCAAGTGATGAAGTCCAATATCTCCGGATGCCCTAAATCAAGGATATTCATTTTCGCGGCCCTG
>WRHT01000126.1 GCA_009783115.1 Desulfovibrionaceae bacterium
AAAATGATCCGCCGGGCCTTTGAGGCGCAGCTTACCAATTCCGGCCTGGGCTTCGTGGAACTGCTCGCCGGTTGCCCCACCAACTGGCACATGGATGCCTTAAGCTCCAACAAACGCATCGGCACAGAACTTATCCCGGTCTTTCCCCTGGGCGTTTTCAAAGATAACGGCTTTGCGGAAAGCGGCAAAGGAGGCGGTAAATGAGTTTATACTCCAGCGCAATCATTGCCGGTTTCGGCGGCCAAGGCATCATGCTCATCGGCAATCTCCTGGCTTACGCCGCCATGCGCCAGGGGCTGAACGTCACCTTTATGCCGGTTTACGGGGTTGAAATGCGCGGCGGGACCTCCAGCTGCACGGTGGTATTCTCCGACGAGGAAATCGGTTCCCCGATCATCCGCCACCCCCAGGGCGTGATTGTTTTGAACCAGCCCTCCCTGGAAAAATTCCAGCCCAGGGTGGAAAAAGACGGATTCATCATCATCAATTCCTCCCTGGCCCAGACAAACCAGGCCGATACCGGACGCCTGCGCTGTTTTGCCATCCCGGCCAACGACCTGGCCGAAAAACTCGGCAACCCCCGCCTCCTGAACATGGTGGCCCTAGGCGCCTATCTCAAGGCCCTGGGAAGCCTGCCCCTGGAAAGCGCCCAAAGCTGCCTGGAACAGGTAAGCCCCGGACAGTCCAAAAGCATGCTCTCCCTCAACGCCGAAGCCCTGCGCACGGGCTACGCGGAGGCAAAAACCCTTTAAGGCGGAGCGGCCAACCCCAGAACACTTATAACGGAAGCAACTTCTGTTTGACCAGAAATTGATAGACGGCGGCGGCGGCCAGGCATTTTGCGGCCCCGCCGGGCAGGAAGGGCAAGACTCCAGCGGCCAGGGCTTTTTCCAGGGATATATGCAGCACCAGCATAAGCTGGACGGCGCCGGCCAGGAGAGTGACGGCGGTGCCGCCAATGCAGATGAGCAGGGCGGGCAAGTATTTTTTCACCCCCAGGCCGCGGGCCAGGCCGCAGAACATGGCTGACGGAATGAAGCCCAAAAGAAAGCCTCCGGTGGGTCCAAGGAGCGCGGCCAACCCGGCCTTGCCCCCGGCAAAGACCGGCAGGCCGAGGCTCCCGGCGGCCAGATAAAGAGCTACAGCCAGGGTTCCGTTGCGCGCGCCCAGCGTCAGGCCGGCGAGCATCACAAAAAGGGTTTGCAGGGTAACGGGCACCGGGCCAACGGGCAGGGCGACGAACGCGCCCACGGCCACCAGGGCGGCCAGCAGCGAAGTCCAAACCAGACGGTGGATACGGCGCAGCATGAATGGTTGAGACATGTCCCGTTCTTGAGCCACAGCTCCAATTCCGCCTAATTCCTGATGGCGAAGCGGAGAATGCCCCCACGCTCTTCCATGAATACCTGCCCCTGGCACTTCAGGTGGTCCAGGTGGGACTTGGCCTCACCCGCCGCGAAAGGCTTCTGCCCCAGCGGGTATTCATCCCAGTTCTTGCCGCGCATGGCCCAGGTCATGCGGCGGGCCACTTGGTAGACATCAAGCTGGCCGTGCCGGCGCAGGATATCCAGCACCTCTTCCAGTCTAACCGCATGGTGGCGCTTAAGCTCGCCAATGCGTCCGGCCGTGTCCGGGATCATCCGCCGGTGGCCCGGAAAGCTACGCTCAATGGGCAGGCTCCCGACCTTGTCCAGGCTGCGCAGATAATCGCCCAAACTGTCCTCTACCCCGCCCCAGGCCGTGATATTGGGAGTTATGTCACCCAGGATATGATCCCCGGAGATATAAAAACGCCGGCTCGCTTCATACAAGGTGATCTGCCCAGGAGTATGCCCTGGGGTTTCCACCACGGTGAAGGTATATGGGCCATAACTCAGCCTATCCCCGTCCTCCAGGAAATCCGGAAAAAACGGCCCGTCCGGAGCGCCCTCCAGGCCGGGATGGCGAATCTCCCCGCGCTCTTCCTCCGGAAAGCCATACTGGATAAAACGCTGGAATATCCCGCGCTTCCAGGCTGTTTTATCCGCCAGCCAGCCCTGGTAAGGCTCGCCGTCCTTCCGTCCCATCAAGACCTTAGCTCCCGGCGCCCTGGACAGGAGCTTGCTGATCAGCCCGTTGTGGTCGCTGTGGAGATGGGTCAGCAAGAAATCCATCCGCCCGAAGTCGGCTTTCAAAGCCCGCAAATCCGCCAGCAGGGACTGTTCGGTAAGGGGATGGTTGAAGCCGTTGTCAATGAGCAAATGCCTCTCTCCCCGCACCAGGTAAACATTCACCGCCTTCAGGGGGCTTCCGGGCAGCGGGGTTTCCAGGCGGAAAAAATCCGGCAGCAGTTCCTCAAACATGCCTAGTGCCTGTCCAAAATCCGGAGAAACAGCCCAAACTCTCCAGGCTGAAATGATTCGGGGATCGGTCCGGCATAACACATTCTCCTTATCGGCTCCAGGACGCTTTCCGCTTTCGCGGCGCGGCCGCCCGCAGCTTCTAGCACGCCCCGGCTCTTATATCAATACTTGCCCTGCCTGAACAAAGAACTTATGCTTCTATCGGCTATGTTTATAGATATGCATACCCATGAGGAACTCTTTTCCCCTTGCAGCGTAATGCGCCTGGAAGAGGCGGTGGCCGCCGCCCGTTATTCCGGGCTGGACGGCCTGTGCGTCACGGATCACAACTCCACGGACATCCGCGCCGTGGCCGCGGATTACCTGCGCCGTGAGGACTTCCCGGTGTTCGTGGGCGTGGAATTCAGCACGGCCCAGGGAGATCTCGTGGCCTTCGGCCTGGAAGAACTGCCCGAGGCCTGGCTGACGTCTGCCCAAACCTTCCTTGACCTGGTAAATGCCCGCAAGGGGTTCTGCTTCGCCGCCCACCCTTTCCGATCCTACGGCGGCGGCCTGGGACATTTTACGGATCAACTGACCGGCCTGCACGGGCTGGAAACTTTCAACGGCGGGAACAGATACCAGGAAGACAACCTCCGGGCCGCGCGCGTATGCCGGCGCCTGGGGCTTATCCCGGTGGCCGGTAGCGACGCCCATTGCGTTGAAAACGTGGGGACATACGCCACCTGGTTCCCCCAAAAAATCACCTCGGAGCGGGAATTGATCCTGGCCCTGCAATCCGGCCAGGGACGGCCCGTGCGCAGGACAGGCAAGTCCGCCTATGCTTTCATTAAGGAAGAACCGGAGTAAAAAATTCCCCGGATCCTTGTAAAAAACGAACCAGCCAGGATACTTACATGCACAACGAAAACCGCGCCTTTCAATGGAACTTCCAACGCTTGGGCGGCCTGGATCAGGTCGTTCCGGCCCAGGCCGAGGAATACCGCCGCCTGGGCGAGTTGGATCCCAAGCTCTGGGTGGCCCTGAGCTGCCCCGCCTCCGGCCTGGCCCTGGATGAACGCCTGCTGAGCCTGGTGGACGAAGATCGCGACGGGCGCATCCGGGTGCCGGATGTGGTCCTGGCCGTGGACTGGGCCTGCGCCCGCCTGCGCTCTCCCGAAGAAATGGCCGCTCTGCCCGCCAGCCTGCCCCTGGCCTCCATTGATGACTCACGGGAGGATGGCCGGCGGCTCCTGCAAACCGCCAAGATTATGCTGGAGCAACTGGGCAAGCCCGAAGCCGGAAGCCTCGGCCCGGAAGAGGCGGAGGCGGCCCTGGCCATGGCCTCGGAAAGCCTGTTTAACGGCGACGGCATCCTGCCGCCGCCGGAAGAGAACGCGAACGGGACGGATAAAGACGGGCTGGACCCAGAGATGGCGCGGTTTATTTCCGAAGCGACCTCCGTGGCTGGCGGAGCCTTGGACGCCGGAGGCCGGGCCGGGTTGAGCGCGGAACTCGCCAGAGTTTTCATGCAGACCCTGAACGAATGGCGGGACTGGCACAGCCGGCTGCGCCAAGCGGCGGCTCCTCTGAAAACGGCCCTAAAGGGGGATACGGGCGCGGCCTGGGAATCTTTGCGTGGCCTACAGGAAAAAATTGAGGACTATTTCCTGCGCTGCGATTTGGCCGCCTATGCCCCCGAGGCCGCAGGCGTCCTGGATGCGGACTCCCTGTTTGATCCGGCGGAAGCCGGAGGCGCGGGAAACCTTTCCGGCTTTCTGGATCTGGAAGCCCTCTCACGCCTGCCTATCTCCAGGGTGGAGGCCGGACGCTCCCTGGATTTGGACGCGGGGCTGAACCCGGCCTGGCGCGAACAGGTGGGGATCTTTGCCGGCCTCCTGGCTCCTCTGCTCCGCAGCCGGACCTTGAGCCGGGAAGAATGGCGGGAACTCCTGGCCTTATTCGCCCCTTACCGGGCGGTTATGGAAACGAAACCCGCCCGCCCCGCCGGGCCGGAACCGGACTTTCCTCCTATCGCCGGACCCGAAGACCTGGGAGACGCCAGGGTGGACGAAATCCTGAATAGTGATTTGGAACAGCGCTTTCTGGACTTGGCCGAGGAAGACCTGCGCACACCGGCCAAGGCCGCGGATTTCGCCGAGGTTGAGCGTCTCACCCGCTATTACTGCCGTTTGCAGCAACTCCTGCTGAACTTTCTATCCTTTGCCGACTTCTACGCCATGAACAAGGAAGCGGCCTTCCAGACCGGCACCCTCTACCTGGACGGCAAAAGCTGCGACCTCTGCGTGCCGGTTCAGGATGTGGCCCGGCACTCCTCCCTGGCCGTCCACAGCCGGCTATTCCTGGTCTACTGCGTCTGCCGGCGCGCCCCGGAGCCGGGACAGGCGGAAAACCCGTCCCTCACCATTGCCGCGGCGGTGACCGCGGGGAGCGACGATCTGCTCCTGGAAAACCGCAACGG
>WRHT01000127.1 GCA_009783115.1 Desulfovibrionaceae bacterium
CGGACGGCGGCGCACGAAAAAAAGCGCACTTCCGTGCTCTCGGATCTTGCCAAGGCCGGGGCGCATGATCCCGACCTGGCTTTCCAGGCTCTCGGGCTCCAGCCCCGTTCCTGTTCCCGCTGCACCTCCGGCGTTCTGTGGAACAGGATTTTGCCCTGCTCTTGGGTGATATTCTTCCCCCATTTCAATGCTGCGTAGGCTAGGGCTACACCGTGCGCCTTTTCATCATGGGCGGAATAGGAAAGTTCTTTGCCTGTATGCTCCCGGTCCAATACAAACGCAAAAAAGCATCCGCTGACCGTTCCTTGGAAAAAAGCCGTAGTACACGAGCTCTGCCAGCAGCTCCAGCCTTGGCCGCCCATTCCGGGTTACGCAGAACGGAGTCGACATGTACGGCCAGGATATGGGGATCGCGTTCACGCACTATAAAACCCGTGCGGCCGTGTTCGATGACATCCACTATACCGCCGGCATGGGTGCTCACAACCGGCACCTGGTTGAACTGGGCTTCGAGCACAACATTGGCCTGTCCCTCCACATGCGAGGTCAACAAAAATACGGAACAGGCTTGGTAAAAAGGCGCAACGTCATGGATGACGCCGGGCAATCTGAAGCGCGAAGCCAATGGTGATTCACTCACGGCCCGCCGCAGCTCCGGCAGGAGAGGACCATCTCCACCCAAAACGGCCACGGCCCCAGGATTGCGCTGCAAGACTTCAGTGGCGGCGCTGAGCCATAGGTATGGATCCTTAAGCGGCACAATGCGAAATAGTCCGCCGATGATGGGAGTTTTTTCCGGTATATCCAGGCTTTTTCTGAATGCTGCCGCCGCGCCTGGAACAGTCTGGGACTGGACGTCGGCATCAAGGGCGTTGGGCGTGAGGATAACGCGCTCCTTGGGTATACCAAGCCAGTCGGCATATTCCGCGCATCCCAGTGTGCTGTTGTTGGTCAGCGTCACACCGGGGTATTGCAGCAAGAACGTCAGTACCTGGCGCGCGAAACGGTCTCCCACGCTTTCAATCCCCAGCGGGTATCGAACATGCGGAGACAAGGATCTTCCGCAAAGAATGACCTTGGGGATGCCAGCCAGGACAGCAGCCAGCGGGGGAAACAGCCAGTCGGCATTCCAGACCTGCAGTAACCGGGGACGCATGGCCATGAAAAAAGCGATGTATGAGGCAATAACCCCGCGCCCGCGTTCCGACAGATCCACAAATACACTCGCCGCTTCGGCGGCCGCCGCCATATTCTTTTGTAAAATTTTTGACGTCGGATCAAGGGAATGGATGGAATGGGCACGGAAAACACGCCGGGCTTGCGGCAGGAAAAAATCATAACCCATGAGCGGTGACAACGATTCGCAAAGTAGGTGCGGGAAAACGCCACGCCGTGCGAGTTCATCGGCGCTTGCAATAATTTGGCGTTCAACCCCACCACAAGGCAGGCCGGGCGTCCACCACAATATTGGCCCGGTGAAAGCTTGCCTGGGCAGCATTGGTGGAATGGCTTCCGCAACGTGAAGGGAACGGGCAACATCGTTCATGTCTCGTGATGTTGCAAAAAACACGCCATATTATGTTGCATGCCCAGCCGCTTACGCTGGCGCGTGTCTATTTATCCCGTCATCAAGCCGTTGAGATTAAAATCGTTGTGCTGCACGAAATCAATGATGTATGTACGAAATAGCGCGGACGAAGCCAGCCGATGAGGGCTGATTGGCGATGGGCCATCAATCATTTACACGGATTTTCCTGTCCGATCAAATCGCGGCTGTCTCACTTAAAATTTTCCAGCCAGTCTTTCAATTCGCCCGGCTCCAGTTCCGCGAGGATCTCCGCGCGGTTATGCCAGATACGTTTCACTCTGACATCAATGCCTGCCTTCGAGCAAAGCCGCATCGCGCGGGCGGCTTCCGGTCCGTATATCATCCGCCTGGTGTCGATATTGCCGCCTCCCCTGGTTTCCAGGACGAGAGAATGGAGATCCCTGTAACTGGCGTTATCAGAGACGATCCAGACCGCGGCCTGCACGGAGGGGAAGGAGATGATATTCTCCTTGTCTTCATCATCCAGAAACAGCAGGAGTTTTTTCAAATCGGAATTGTCCGGCAATCTGGCGAAAACAAAGCTATCGCCATCTCCAGGAGCGCGTTTTCCGTGGCCGGCGCTGGCCACGGAAATGCCATGCCGGCTCCAGGCATCCTCCAACACGAAATTAGCCCCCCTTGTGGATACCATGTCGCGCACCGCCCTGTTTTGACAGACGCAGGAAGTCCCGGCAGGGACGGACACCTTCAGCGCCCAGGGAACTGTTTTTCTGAAAGACAAGTCCAAAAAAGTAATATCCTCGCGGCCCCTTATTTCCACCAATAGTTTTCCGTCCCGCAGCAGGTCCATGACCTCTTCCGGCGCGTCCGGCTGGAGCCTGCCGGCCAGTTTGGCGGAGGCCGCATTGCGGACACGCTCATCCGCGTCGCTTTTGGCTATATCGGCCAGCAATTCCCGCTCATCCAGCCGCCACACGGCCAGCAGGCGGATTTCCACCCTGCCGCCACGCGCAAATCCGGCCAAGGCCGGTTGGTTGGAGGACAGCTTGTCCATCGATTTCCATACGAGACTGTCAT
Organism: Desulfovibrionaceae bacterium; assembly: GCA_009783115.1. The sequence continues at coordinate 2,627 of WRHT01000127.1, forward strand.
CACGCCCGTTGGCGGCGATATCCGCCAGAACCCGCTGGTCATCGAGCCTGTCCAGCGCCGCGAGGCGGATGTAATCTCTCGTCTCGGCACTTTGGACAACACGAGCCAGCGCTTTCTGATCGCTTACTTTTTCCAGGGCGCTTTTAGAAATATCAGCTTCACCGGCATGGATCGCGACATCGGCCAGAATCTCCTGGCCGGTTATTTTTGCCAGCGCCCTGCCGATGATGAAGCTGTCGGCGCCGCGTCTGCTGACATCATCGCCCAAGCTGATTTTGATCCTGGCGAGATCCCCCAGCAGTTTCTGATCGGTTATCTTTTCCAGGGCGCCGCGGCTAAGATCATCATAGCCGGCGCTACGGGCGATGTCGGCCAGAATTTCTTGATCGGTTATCTTTGCCAAAGCCGCTGCCGCGACCGCCTTGTTCGCGCTGTCCTTGCGCGCCTGGGCGAGCATCTCTTCCGGGCTGGACCGTTCGCCGAAAACACGCTTCCCCAACCGTTCTTTCGCCATGTCCCTGGTCTTGGCAATGCCGGCCAGCAATTTTTGATCGGAGAGCCTGCGCAGGGCGGCCATGCGGGTTTTTTCGTCGCCATAATAATTTATGGCGGCCTCCGCGAATATATGCTGGTGCTGGTCATCCAGCCTGTCCAGCGCCGCGTTTACGATTTCTGAAAGGCGTTTTTCATTCTGGATGATTTCCACCAGCATCCGCTGATCGGTAAGTCTGGACACGGCAATTTTGCGTATCTGCCAGTTGCGGTCGTTTTTAACGACATGCGCCAAGGCGGCCTGATCGCTGAGTTTTTCAACGGCTTTGCGGCGGATATCATCTTCCGGGCTATTTTGCGCAAGCTGCGCAAGGAGGGTCTGGTCGTCCCCCAATGCAAGCGCGGCCTCAGTACGCACACGGTTATGCCTGGCCTTTTCGGCAAGATCCGCCAGCGTTTGGGGATCGTTTATTTTTTCCATCGCCACGGCGACGGCCGATGTCCACGCATCGGCGTCTCTGGCGAGATTGGCGAGCATTTGCGGGTCCGTCAGCTTACGCGCCGCCGCGACGCGGGTGTCCGTGTTGGCGGCGTTCGCGGCCACATCCGCAAGCAACGCCTGGTTGTCCGCCTCCGCCAAAGCCTCCACGGACGCGGCCCTTTTTTCATAGCTGTCACCACTCTTGGCAGTCCGGGCGTGATCTTCAGGAGTTTTGGAACAACCAGGCAAAAAACAGGCGGCAAACAGGACGCCCAATAACAGAATGATCGATAGCCGATGTTTGGGATTCATTTCAGTTTTGCGCATGGATATAATTACGCAAGGCGGAATTAATCGCCGTTTGATATTTGGAATGGTTACGTTTGAACCATTCCAGCACGTCGGCATCAAGACGCAGGGTGACATGCCTTTTGAGTGGACGAAAAAATTTGCCCCGCGCGACGCCTGTCCAGTCAAGAATTTCAGGAATGTCGGAAAAATCTATTTCCTTGTCTTCTTTTTGTTTCATATTTGCTATCTGTTCTTCAAGCGGAGGTATTGCAGCCTTGTTCATAACGTCTCCTTTCGTGAGAAGAAGCCTGTCGCGCTGAGATAATCCTGACGAATTCCTCTCCATCCTGATCACGCCAAGTATGGACCACCACCAGTAAAGGCAAAGCCAGGACCTTGCCTACAGCATGCCATCTTTCTTCCCCATCAACGATCCGGTCAAATATATACGCAACCAGAGGGTCGTCAAAGACTTTGCAGGCGATTTCAAAGCTTACGCCATGTTTGGCGTAATTTGCCTGGCTCTTCCCCTCATCCCATTCAAATTTCATATTTTCTAATGTATGCACAAAATTGTGCTATGTCAAGAAAAACCGCACGACATTGGCGCGTTAAATAGGTAAAATTATTCAAAATAACAATACAGCACGGTTTCATTGTGATTAGTGGAAAAATGACCCAGGGCAAAAAGGTAGTCGGCGCAGACGGTCCGGATCAGGGTGGGGATGGTCAGGATGTCGTATTCGTTGTGATAAACGGAAATAGCCATTCGCGGCCGGCATTTCCGGATCACTTCCCTGGCGCCGCGCAAAGCCCTTTCTTCCGCCCCCTCCACGTCCATCTTGATGAAATCCACCCGCTCCAGCCCCTGTTTCTCAAAAAAGCCGTCAATGCTCAGGCCATATACTTTCA
>WRHT01000128.1 GCA_009783115.1 Desulfovibrionaceae bacterium
GTTGGACTATCACCTGGTGCCGAAGGGGAGACTCGAACTCCCATGCCGTTGCCAGCACTAGATCCTGAATCTAGCGTGTCTACCAATTCCACCACCCCGGCCTAGGAGAGGGTTTTAGCCGGAAGCCCGGACTTTGGCAAGAAGATTTTGCGGTCAAAAATATGCCGGGGCATGGGGGCGGCAGCCTGTTTTTCCTTGAAAATAAAGGGCAAGAGAGGTTTGGCCCATAAGTTGCTTAGAAGGCTTTGACCTGGAAAAACACCATGTTCCAGGGAAGGAAGAGGAGGAATTTACCATGCAAAACAGCATGTTTAGCGGGCTATTCGGAGCCCTGACCAACGAACACCGCATGAACAGCATCGCCAACAACCTGGCCAACATCAACACCACCGGCTATAAGCGCGACAGCCTGGCCTTTCGCGACACCTTCATCATGTTCGCCCATGACCATGTCATGGAGCCTATAGCCAACGTGCGCTCCCAAAAACTCTTTCCCGACCCCCAGCACCGGGCCAGGCCGCGCCTGGCCGTGGCCCTGACCGATTTCGAACAGGGCGGGCTCAAGGTCACCGGCGCGCCGCTGGATCTGGCCATAAGCGGCGAAGGCTTCTTCACCATCCGCACCCCCCTGGGCGACTATTACTCCCGCAACGGGCATTTCCGCCTGAACGCCGAGGGCATGATCATCACGGAGCAGGGCTTTCCCGTGCTGGGCGACGGGGGTGAGATCATCCTTCCGCCGGGGATCAAAGACCTGGTCATCGCCGCGGACGGCCGCATTTTCGGAGACGACGTCCTGCTGGGGCAAATAGGCATGGTCTCGGTGGACAACCTGCGCAACCTGGAAAAGATGGGCGGCAATCTATACCGGGCGCGCAACGGCGCCCAGGTGCAGGAAATAGCCGCTCCCGGCGAGATGGTCCAGGGGTTCCTGGAAATGCCCAATGTGGACGTGGTCTATGAAATGGTCAACATGATTGAGGCCCACCGGCAATTTGAAGCCTATCAGAAGGTCATGCAAACCAGCGATACCGTGGACCGTGAGGCCATCACCCGCGTGGGCCGCAACCGTTAATTTATAATCGTCAGAAGGAGTATAGCTTATGATGCGATCATTATGGACGGCCGCCACCGGCATGCATGCCCAGCAACTGAACATTGACGTCATTTCCCATAACCTGGCCAATGTGAACACCACCGGTTTCAAGAAAAACCGGGCCGAATTCGAGGATCTGATCTACCAGACCATGCGCGTAGCCGGCTCCATTACCGGGGTCGAAGGCGATCAGCGCATCCCGGTGGGCATACAGGTGGGTCTGGGGGTGCGCCCGGTGGCCGTGCACAAGATTTTCTCCCAGGGCGATTACCAGAACACCAACAACCCGCTGGATCTGGCCATCGAAGGCGACGGTTTTTTCCAGGTGCTGGTGAACGGCGAAGAGCGCTATACCAGGGCCGGGGCCTTCAAGCTGAACCAGGACGGCACCATCGTGACCGCCAACGGTTACATCCTCCAGCCGGAATTCACCGTTCCCATTGAAACCAAACACCTGATCGTGACGGAAAACGGGCACATCGCCGCCCTGGACGGCAACAACCAGGAACTGGCGGCCGCGGATATCCCGCTTTATACCTTTATCAATCCCGCCGGACTGGAAGCCACGGGACGCAACCTTTTCAACGTCACCGAGGCCTCGGGAGAAGCCCAGGAAGGCGTGCCCGGCGAAGAGAATTTCGGGACCATTGCCCAAGGCTTTCTGGAAATGTCCAATGTGGAAATCGTGGATGAAATGGTCAACATGATCGTGGGACAACGCGCCTACGAAATGAACTCCAAGGCCATCCAGACCTCGGACTCCATGCTCCAGACCGCCATCCAGCTCAAGAGAACCTAGGAAAGCGGGAGGTAAACCGATATGCGCGCCCCACTCCGCCTCGCCCTGCTGGGCACGATTTTCTGCCTCGCTTTGTCCCAGGCGGACGCGGCCGGCCTTTCCGCGCCGGCGTCTCCCTCGGCGGACCAGTATCCAGAGCTGGAAGGCCTGCCCGGCGTAAACGATCAATCCGCCGCGCAGATCCCCTGGCGGGTGCGCCTTAAGGAAACGGCCATCATCCACGGCCCGGTGGTACGGTTGGGGGAAATCGCCCAGCCCGCCGGCCCCCTGCCCGAAAAAACCTGGCAAAGCCTGGCGGCCCGCGAACTTTGGAGCGCGCCGGCGGCAAACAGTTCTCCCCTGACCATGACCAGGCCGCGTCTGCAACAGGCCATCCTGGAAACCCTGGGGCAGGACCTGGCCGCGCTCTGCCTCTACCCTCCCTCTCTGACCATGCAGCGGGGAGGACGGGTATTGGAGGCCGCTGAACTCCAGGAACTCGCCGTCAAAACTCTGACTCCGTTCCTCTCCAGGCTGCCCGGGGAAGGCGGGCTTTCCGATCTGCGGCTGCCCTCCCATGTTTTTCTGGCCGGGAACAGCCAGCGGCTGGAACTGGAAACCCCCTCCTCCATCTCTCCGGGACGCCTCAGCCTGCGCCTGGCCGTGCGGGAGCTGGACGGGAGCGTGGTTCGCCGCCTTACCGGAACGGTCTTCGTTGACTGCTGGGTCACCGTGCCCTGCGTCGTCCAGCCGGTAAACCGCGGCGACTCCATTTACCCGGAAAATATCACCTTTATCCGTAAAAACCTGGCCCACCTGCGTGAATCCCCCTGGGACGGACGCGGCGGCCCCTGGCAGGCGTTGCGGCCCCTGGCCGCTGAACAGCCCATCCTGGCCGGCGACCTGGGGCATACCCCCACCATCAAAAAAGGGGCCATCGTCAAGCTGATTTTTGAAAGTCCCGGCGTGCGCCTGATCGCCACCGCCGAGGCCCTGGGCGACGGGGTAAGCGGCGAAACCATCCTGGTCCGCAACATCAACAGCAAGCGCCAGGTCTATGCCTCCATCCTCAACGGCGAAACCGTCATGGCCCGCCAGAGCGCCCCCAGGGCCGGACTGGAAAGGATCCCCTCCCCCGGAACGGGGAAAGATCCCTCATAAAAGGAGATTTAACATGAGAAACGCCTGCCTTATGCTGCTGGTCATACTTCCCGCCCTCACCGCCTGCTTCGGGGCTTCCGACCAAGCCGCCACCCCGAACCTGCCGGCCCTGGGAAACATCCAGCCCTATACCGAACCGGAAGATCGCCAGGTCAACCCAGGGTCCATCTTCAGCGCCTCCGCGCCCATGCTTTTTGAAGACACCCGCGCCCGCCGGGTGGGCGACATCGTGCTGATCAAAATCGTGGAGAACACCAAGGCCTCCAATAAAGCCGACACCACCGCCGAACGCAAGTCCACCGTTGATGTGGGCGTCCGCGCGGCCTTCGGGCGCGAAACCGTCTCTCCCTTCCTTATAGGCAACACCCTGGCCGGACCCGTGGGCAACAACCCGCTCATCGGCGCCGGCACCAACCTCAAACACGAGGCCACCGGCAAGACCACCCGCGAAAACACCGTCACCACCACCATCGCCGGCCGGGTGATCAACGTCCTGCCCGGCGGCATCCTGGAAGTGGCCGCGGCCAGGGAAATCAAAGTCAACGCCGAAACCGAGTATATGATCGTCAAGGGATTGGTGCGCAGCAGCGACGTGCTCTCGGACAACTCCATCCTCTCCAGCCAGCTCGCCAATTCCAGCCTTGAATACGTCGGCAAGGGCGCGCTGGCCGACAAGCAAAGCCCGGGCTGGCTCACCCGCCTCCTGGATGTCATCTGGCCTTTTTAATGTAAGGAGTGCAAAATGCGCGTAACAGCAATAACTTACCACCGCTTTCTGGCCTTCACTAGCGCGGCCCTGTTTTTCGCGCTGCTCTGGGTCATGCCCGCGCAAGCGGTGCGCATCAAAGATATAGCCGGTTTCGGCGGGGTGCGCGACAACCAGCTCATCGGCTACGGCCTGGTAGTGGGCTTGCAGGGCACGGGAGACAAGAAGGATTCCACCTTCACCATGCGCTCCATGGTCAGCATGCTGGAAAAAATGGGCGTGTCCGTGGACCTCAAGCAGATGAAGCCCAAGAACGTGGCCGCGGTCATGGTGACCGCCAGGATGCCGGTTTCGGCCAAGCCCGGATCGCGCATGGACGTGACCGTATCTTCCATGGGCGACGCCACCAGCCTGCTCGGCGGGGTGCTGCTGCAAACGCCGCTCAAGGGCCTTGACGGGAATGTCTACGCCATGGCCCAGGGGCCGCTCATTCTCGGCGGCTTCAACGTCCAGGGCAACCAGGCCGAGTCCATGAAAAACATCACCACGGTCGGGCTTATGCCCGGCGGGGCCACGGTGGAAAGGGGCGTGCCCTTTGATTTCAACAGCCAGAGCGCCCTGTTGCTGCACATGTACAACCCGGATTTTTCCACCACCCAGCAGGTGGCCTCGCGCCTGAATAACCTTCTGGGCGGTTCCTTTGCCCGGGCCCTGGATGTGGGAACCGTAGAACTGAGCGTGCCCGGCGATTTCCAGGGAAACCTCGTGCCGCTGATGGCCTCCATCGAAAACCTGGATATTACCCCGGATATGCCGGCCAAGGTGGTGGTGGACGAAAAGACCGGCACCATCGTGCTGGGGCAGGGCGTGCGCATTTCCAGGGTGGCTGTTGCCCACGGCAACCTGGAGGTGACTATACGCGAAGGCTTTGACGTCTCCCAGCCCGGTCCCTTCAGCAACGGAACCACGGCCGTCACCCCCAACACCC
>WRHT01000129.1 GCA_009783115.1 Desulfovibrionaceae bacterium
AGCCGCGGCTACCGCCATAACCGGAGAGATCAGCCATCCAGGGAGGATATAGCCATGCTTTGTTCCGGAAAAGTTTTGCGCCTGGGGGATCATATTGATACCGACGCCATCATCCCGGCCCGTTACCTGGTTACCGCCGACCCGGCGGAATTGGGGGCGCACTGCATGGAAGGCCTGGATCCGGCCTGGCGCGCCAAAGTCATCCCCGGCGGCAGCCTGATTGTCGCCGGGCGCAACTTCGGCTGCGGTTCTTCCAGGGAACACGCGCCGGTGGCCATCCTGGGCGCGGGCATCCCGGCGGTCATCGCCCACAGCTTTGCCCGCATCTTTTACCGCAATGCCTTTAACATGGGACTGCTGCCCCTGGAGTTGGGCGATGCCGCCAACGCCTTTCAGGAAGGGGAGAAGGCCGAAATTGACTTGAAAACCGGCAAGGTGAGCAACCTCACCAGCGGCCGGAGTTTCGGTTTTACGCCACTGCCAGAGAGCATGCGCGCCATCCTGGACGCTGGCGGTCTGGCCCCTTTTGTTAAACAAAGGCTGGGAAAACCATGAAAAAACGTATTGTCTTATTGCCCGGCGACGGTATCGGCCCGGAGGTGACGGGGGAAGCGGTGAAGGCCCTCAGGGTGGCGGCGCGGCGTTACGGCTGCGCCATCGAGTTCCAGGAAGCCCTGGTGGGCGGCGCGGCTTACGAGGCGGCCGGGGAGCCCCTGCCGGAGGAAACCCTGGATCTTTGCCGGGAGGCGGACGCGATCTTTCTGGGGGCCGTGGGCGGTCCTAAATGGGCCTCCATTCCAGCGAACAAGCGGCCTGAGGCCGGACTCTTGCGCCTGCGCAAGGAACTTGGCCTATATGCCAACCTGCGGCCGGTCAGGCTTTTTCCTGAACTGGCCGGGCTGTCCTGCTTGCGCCCGGATCTTGTGGCTCAAGGGCTGGATCTCATGGTGGTGCGCGAGCTTACCGGGGATGTCTACTTCGGGCAGCCCGCCGGTGAAGAGGTGCGGGGCGGCCTGCGCCATGCCTTTAACAATATGATTTACAACGAAGAGGAGATCCGGCGAATTGCCCGCATCGGCTTTGATGCGGCCAGGCAACGGAAAAAGCGCCTCTGCTCGGTGGACAAGGCCAATGTCCTGGTCTCCAGCCGGCTATGGCGGGAGGTGGTGATGGAAACGCACCGGGATTACCCGGAGGTGGAACTCAGCCACATGTATGTGGATAACTGCGCCATGCAGCTGGTGTTGCGCCCGGATCAATTTGACGTGATCCTCACCGGCAATCTCTTCGGCGACATCCTCTCGGATGAAGCGGCGGCCCTGGCAGGTTCGCTGGGGCTTCTCCCTTCGGCTTCCCTGGGCGGCCCGCCGGGAGCAGGCGGGGGCGGACTCTATGAACCCATCCACGGATCGGCCCCGGATATCGCCGGGCAGGACCGGGCCAATCCCCTGGCCGCCATCCTGGCCGCCGCCATGCTGCTGGATTTGGCCCTGGGACTGAAAGACGCGGCCAGGGCCGTGGAGGAGGCCGTGCGCCTTACCTTGCGGGAAGGATACCGCAGCGCTGATTTGGCCCGGCCTGGAGAAAAAATAACCGCCTGCAGCCGGATGGGGGATCTGGTGGCCGGCCGCCTGGAATAACGGATCTAAAATTGGGGGGCGGTCACCAACGGGAGCCGCCAGCTTAAACTTGGGATAGCAAACGGGGCAGCTCCACTCCAGGCGGGAACGGTCCGCCGGGTAAGCCAGGCAGGCATCCAGCGCCGCGGCGGAGAGCTATACTTTAGCCCGCAAACGGATTAGGTTTGGGCAATGGAAACGGCATAAACCGTCTTTTGGATAAGGAGATTTAAGATGCGAAACGTGGTGATTGTCGGCGCGAAACGCACGCCTGTCGGAGATTTTATGGGCGCGCTCAAAGATGTGGGACCGGTGGAACTGGGCGTGACCGCCGCCAAAGCCGCCCTGGAGCAGGCCGGTCTGAAGCCGGAACAGGTTCAGGAAGTTTCCTGCGGCATGATTTACAAAGAAGGGCATAAGGGCAATCCGGGCCGGCAGATTCAGCTCGCCTGCGGAATGCCGGCGGAAGGCTGGGCCTATACCGTGGATCAGCAGTGCGCTTCTGGCATGAAGGCCTTTGATCTCCTCAGCCAGTCCATCATGCTGGGCAAGGCCGAGATCGGCGTGGCCATAGGCACGGAAAGCATGAGCCAGGCCCCTTATGTGCTGATGAAGGCGAGAGAGGGCTACCGCATGGGCGCGGCTCCCATTTATGACGCCATGTTGCGCGATGGCCTGGTTTGCGCCATGATGGACTACCACATGGGGGTGACGGCGGAAAACGTGGCCGGGCGCTGCAAGGTCACACGCGAGGAGCAGGACGAGCTGGCCTTCCTGAGTCACAGCCGTGCCGTTAAGGCCATCATGGAAGGCGTATTTAAAGCGCAGATCGCGCCGGTGACCGTGAACACCCGCAAGGGGCCGCTGATCATTGATACGGACGAGCACCCCCGGGCCGATATTTCTCTGGAAAAACTCGCGGCCATGAAGCCCGCCTTCAAGAAAGACGGCACGGTAACCGCCGGCAACTCCTCCGGCGTGAACGACGGCGCGGCGGCCTTGGCGCTCATGGCCGAAGACAAGGCCAAGGAGCTGGGGGTGAAGCCCCTGGCCCGCCTGGTAGTCACGGCGAGCGCCGGGGTGGAACCCGCCTATATGGGGCTGGGGCCTGTTCTGGCTGTGCCCAAGGCTCTGCGGATGGCCGGTCTGAAAGACGCGGACATTGACTACTACGAGATCAACGAGGCCTTTGCCGCACAGTTCATCGGCTGCGAGCGCGAATTAAAGATCGATCGCTCCCGCGTCAACCGCAACGGATCGGGCATCGGCCTGGGGCATCCGGTGGGCTGCACGGCCGCGCGGATCATCGTGGCCGCCGTGTACGAGCTTGAACGCATGGGCGGGCGCTACGGCTTGGCCTCGCTGTGCGTGGGCGGCGGCCCCGCCATGGCCGCGATCGTGGAAAAAATGTAAGTTCGGTTTTGCCGGGTTACTTGCCTTTGGAGGCGCGCTTGGAGGCCTTGAGGGGGTTGACCTTGGCCTGGGATTTGGATTCTTTCTTCACATGGGTGGCGAAGTTGCAGCGCCCCATGCTCCATTTGCCGGCCGGCGCGGGGTAGCTGGAGCAATACTCCTGATCCTCGAAGCCGCGCACCCGGTCGCAGCCCTTGCAGTTCTCCACGATGGGGCGGCAGAGCACGCCCTTGTACAACATGCCTTCCGGGGCGGCGGCGGCTCCGGGAAAAGTGTTCTCAGCCATGATTTCTCCTTTGAGCGGTTTCGCAGGCAGCAAGATGTAAATCAAATCCCGTAAAAGTCAAGGCCGCGAACCGGCCGGGTATTCGCCGCTCCAGCAGGCGGCGCAGAATTGTCTTTCTTCCGGGGGAGAGACGCCCACCAGCCCCTCCATGGAGAGGTAGCCCAGGCTGTCCATGTTCAGGATGGACTGGATTTCTCCTATGGGATGCTTATGGGCCATGAGTTCTTTGGGGTTTGGAAAGTCCACGCCGTAAACGCAGGGGTGGAGGGTCGGGGGGCAGGCGATGCGCAGGTGCACTTCCAGTGCGCCGGCGGCGCGCAGCTCCATGCCCAAGGCCGCGGTGGTCGTCCCCCGGATCAGGGAATCATCCACCAATACCACCCGTTTGCCGCGCACCACGTCGCGCACCACGTTGTTTTTCATGCGCACGGCAGCGGCCCTGGCGGGCTGTCCGGGGGCGATGAAGCTGCGCCCGACGTAGTGGTTGCGGATGAGGCCGCGATCCAGGGGGAGGTTCAGTTCCTCGGCGTAGCCCATGGCGGCGGAGACGCCGGAATCCGGGATGGCCACCACCAGATCGGCCCTGGCCGGGTGTTCCCTGGCCAGCGCCCTTCCGCTGGCCATGCGGAAGAGGTGCGGGGTATGCCCGAAAACCATGGAATCGGGCCGGGCGAAGTAAATAAGTTCCAGGAGGCACTTGGCCTGGGGTGGGTTTTGCGGCCCGAAACGGAGAGATCGCGGCTGTTTCGCCTCCGCGCTGATTACCAGGAGCTCTCCGGGGGCGATTTCCCGCTCGAAGGTAGCGCCCATCTGGTCAAAGGCGCAGCTTTCCGAAGCCACCACAAAGCCCTGCCCCAGGCGTCCAAGGGCCAGAGGGCGAAAGCCCCAGGGGTCGCGGGCGGCCAGCAGGCGATCTCCCAGCAGGGCGACCAGGGCGAAGGCAGCCCCGGCCTCGGCCAGGACCAGGGCGATCTCTTCATCGCTGGAGGCTCGGCGCTGGGCCAGGAGGTGCAAAAAGATCTCGCTGTCGGAACTGGTCTGCAGAAGGGCGCCCCGCTCCACTATTTCCCGCGCCAAGCGTTCGCCGCCGGCCAAACTGCCGTTGTGGGCGAGGGCGATCTCCCCACCGGCGTAGCGTCCCAGCAGGGGCTGGGTGTTGGCCGGGGAATTGGCGGAGACTCCAGAATAGCGCACATGTCCGACGGCCGCTGAACCGGGGAGGGAACCGGCCTCGCCCCGGCCGAAGACTTGGGCCACCAGCCCCATGTCGCGGTGAAAGAAAAAGCTCCCCTGGTGGCGGCTGACGATGCCGGCTGATTCCTGCCCCCGGTGTTGCAGGGCGTGCAGGCCGAGGGCGGCCAGGGTGGCGGCGGCCGTAA
>WRHT01000130.1 GCA_009783115.1 Desulfovibrionaceae bacterium
GGTCCGCACATCTCCAGGCGGGTATCCGAGGCCGACTTTGGTGACCGTATTGTATCCGCCTCCGGCCTGTTCAGCGATATATACCACATCACGGGCGCAGGTCGCCCCTCCTTGCAATCTGCCTTTAATCATAATGCTGCCGCCGGCATAAATCTCGCTGTGCAGGCAGGATCCCGAGATTTCCACGTTGCCTGCGGCATAAATTATTATATTGTCGCAGAAGGGTAGTCTGACATTGCCGCCGCAACGCAAAAATCCGTGACCCACGCCTTTGACGCCGGATTCGCAGACGATATTTTTTCCAGCTATAATGGTCGCCCCTTCAAGGGTGCCCTTGACCAGCACATTGTTGCCCATCAGGGTGAACCCGGTGCGCACGGCCTGGTGGGCCACCACATCGCCTATAAAGATGATGTTCCCGGTATGAAAATCCACATCGCGCCGCACATTCAGCAGATGTTTCACATTGATCAGCCCATCGTTGTAAAATACATAGCCGTTGATTTTGGCCATGATGCGTCCCGGAAAATCCGGGTGGGCTTCGCAGTTGGATCCGCAGGGGAAAATTTTTTCCTGGAAGACAAAACGTTTGTCTTCCACCGGATAGCCAGGATGTTCCGTCAGGTCCACGACCTCCGCCAGCACCTGTCCGGCTACCACATTATGCACATATTCGAGATAATAGTGGCTGGCGTCACCGTCTTTCAGGATTTGCGGCTTCAACTGTTCATGGCTGAAACCGGGATCAAAATAATGGCGCAGGTAATAGGCCATGTCGCTTGCTCCGGTAATCGGGCTGTTTGCTCACCCTTCGGGCAGAATATTTATTATGTCTTCCTCTGTATGCAAAATATCAAAAAATTCGCGTAGTTCCATAGCATCCATAATTTTCAGCAAGTCCGCCGGGGGGGTGTACAGGTAAATTTTTTTGCCGCGCCCCAAGACGCCGGCCGCGAAATCCACCAGGACCCCCAGAGTGGATTGGCTCACGCCATGTACATCTTCCATATCGATGATAATTTGTTGAGCCTTGCCGGTAACAATTTCGAAAAGCATGGGTTTGAAATGGCTCATGGCGGTCTGGCTTAGTACTCCCGCATAATGCACAGCCACCACCTTGCCTCTGAAGGCGTTTTGCACCGTCATAGGCTCATGTCCATGTGCGGTTTTTGCCTCCACCGTTTTGAAAAGCCCGGCCAGTATTTCAGATTTGAACGCGTTTTTCATATCCGGGTCGCCAATGAATATTCACAGGTTAAGAATAGCTTTTATATGAATCCTTTCAGTAAAAAAAGCAATGACATAACTTAGTTCGGGCAACAACTGTTTAACTTATCGGCTTAATGGCTGAAAATATTACGGTTTGCGTTTTACCGCGGCGGAAGCCTCAGCTTCTTTGCGCCGTTGCTCTTCCTCGGCGCGCAGGGCGCGCCTCAGAATTTTACCCACCAGATTTTTAGGCAATTCATCGCGGATTTCCACTTGTTTGGGGATTTTGTAATTAGCGAGCTTGCCACGGCAAAAAGCCATGATTTCGGTGGGGGTGGCTTGTTCGCCGTCCTTGAGCACAACATAGGCCTTGAGAATTTCTCCCCTGATGCCGTGGGGGATGCCCGCGCTGACCGCTTCTTTTATTTTGGGGTGCGTGTAGAGCACTTCATCCACTTCCCGCGGATAGACATTGTAGCCGCCGGTGAGGACCAAATCCTTCTTGCGGTCCACAATGGTTACATAGCCTTGTTCGTCCATGCTGGCGATATCCCCGGTATACAGCCAGCCGTTGCGCAAAATGTTGGCGGTTTCATCAGGCTGTTTCCAATAGCCGGGCATAACCTGCGGCCCCTTGATGATTAGCTCTCCCACATGGTCGGTCGGCATGGGGATGCTGCCCAGTTCCATATCCACGATTCTGGCCTCGGTGCCGGGCAGCGGCATGCCGATGGTTCCCGGCTTGCGAGTGCCGAAGAGCGGATTTATGTTGGTTACCGGCGATGCCTCGGTCAGTCCGTAGCCTTCCAAAATGGTGCAGTTGGTTTTTTCTGAAAACAGCCTGATATATTCCACCGGCATGGGGGCAGAACCGGAAAGGCAGATCAACAGGCTGGAAAAATCGTAATGTTTGATTTCTTTATGTTGCAGCAAGGCAATATATACTGCCGGCGCTCCGGGAAAGATGGTGATTTTCTGTTTCTCGATGATCTGCATGGTTTCCACGGGATTAAACATAGGGGTGCAGTAAACGGCGGCCTGGGAGGCCACGGGCAGTATCACGCAGATATTCAGCGCATAGACGTGAAAAAAAGGCAGCACCCCGAGGAAGCGCTGGGGTTTATCCAGTATGGGGCGGAGAATTTCAAAAAGTTGCTGGACGTTAGACATCAGGTTCATATGGGTGAGCATGGCGCCCTTGGGAATGCCGGTGGTCCCCCCGGTGTATTGCAGTATGGCCAAGTCTTTTTCCGGATGCTCGATGGGGTTGGACAGCCTGCGGTTGCCGCGCAGAAGATCCGCGAAAGGCCAGACCGTTTTATAATCAATCTCCGGAACTTGGGCGCGGACGCCGCGTTCCCTGAAACGCCACAGGGGATCAGCAGGCAGGCGCAAAGGGTCGGAGGGGCTGGTGATAAAATATTTCTTCACGCATAGTTCCCGGCGCAGCTCCCTGACCTTGGTCCAACATGTATCGGTGGTCAGGAGAATTTTGGCTTCGGCGTCATTTAACTGATACAGGAGTTCATGCCCCATATACAGGGGGTTGGTCATTACCGCCGTGGCCCCGGCCTTGACGATGCCCCAGAAAGCCATGATGGTCTGCGGCAGGTTGGGCATCATCACCGCCACTCGATCGCCTTTTTCCACTCCATGCCGATGTAGGTTGCCCGCAAGTATTTCGGCGGCCAACCGTAGTTGCCGGTAGTTGATTTTATAGCTTTTGAAGGAAACGGCCGTCGCCTCCGGACGTTTTTGGGCCGCCTGATCCAGCCAGTAATAAATAGGAGCCGGGATGGGCTGAATATCCGCAGGCACGCCGGGGTCATAAAATTTCAGCCAGGGAGCCTGGTTGGGGCCGTCTTCAGGCATACTGGCGGGGTTGTTTTTTGCGCTTTCGGCCATACTGTTTTTGGAGAGAGTTGTTTTGTTTTGGGTCATGAGGTGTATGAGGGGGAAAGGGGTTACGCCGGACTTAGTCCGGAAACAATGACCATGGACTTTATGCCTTGTTTGGCGCCGGTGAATCCCAAGCCTTCCTCGGTGGTGGCTTTAAGATTGACCAGGTTTTCGTTCAAGTGCAGCAGATGTGCGACATTTTTGATAATGGCGGCGCGGAAAGGAGCGATTTTCGGCTCCTGCGCCACCACGGTCATATCCACATGGGTAGGAAGGAAATTTTTGGATTGGACCAGTTCCAGGACCTCGGCCAGGAGTATTGCGCTGTTCATATTGTCGTAGCGGGGATCGGTATCGGGGAAAAGTCCGCCGATATCGCCTGCGCCTACGCAGCCAAGAAGCGCGTCCATCAGGGCGTGCAGCAGCACGTCGCCGTCGGAATGCGCCTGTACGGCCAGGTCCGTGGAGGTGATTCGCACCCCGCCAAGTTTTAAGGGACGGTTTCCGCCGTAGCGGTGCACATCGTAACCCAGTCCGGTGCGGGGCAGCATGGCGGGGGTTTCTTCCTTTTCCAGCCGGCGCAGGAGGGCCAGGTCTTCCGTGTGGGTGATTTTACGGTTGCTGTTTTCGCCCGGCAGGATCAGCACGGGAAAAGCGCTGTATTCCAGCATGGCCGCGTCGTCGGTTACCTGTAGTCCGTCTTTCCGTCCTTGGGCATAAGCTTGGCAGAGGATGCGCCGGTCAAAACCCTGTGGGGTTTGGATGAGTCGCAGGCTCTCCCTGGACAGGGTATCCTGGACCAGGTTGTCGGCATTGGTTTTTTTAATGGTATCGGTTATTCCAAGGCCGGGGATTACTCCCTGGTGTCCGGCCTCCAGGGCTTCCAGGATACGGCTGGCCATGGCGGCGCTGGCAAAAGGCCGGGCCGCGTCATGTACCAGGACGGCTTCACATTCAGCAGGCAGGGCGTTCAGGGCGTTCCAAACAGAATCCTGGCGCTCCGCGCCGCCGGCCACGATTTTATAGGGCACCCCCAAGGGGGCGTCTTTGGTCAGATCAAACACCAGGGCAGCGGCATAATCCATCCATTCCGCCTGAAAGACCAGGATTAAGCCGGCAAGGCCGGGGGTTGAGGCCAGGGTCAGAGCGGAATGCCAGAACAGTGGCGCGCCTTTGAAAGTAAGGAATTGTTTGGCCCGGTCCGAGGGGTTTTGTTTAAGTCGTTTTCCTTCGCCGGCGGCCAGCAGGATGGCCCAGATGTTTTTCATGCGCTGTGCCTGAAATGTCGTTTTGCCGTCCGTAATGACATGCCTTGGCAGCGGTTATAAAAACGGGAGTCGGACTGTAAGCCGGGTTCTGTGCCCCTTGGCGGGGTGGTCAGCATTTCTCTAGGACCGTGGTTGCCCACGGCCTCAAGCAACCTACCCGGGAGCAGGCCGGGCCGGCCTGTAGCTCCCCTATTTGGTTTTGCTCCGAACGGGGTTTGCCTGGCTTGCCGTGTCGCCACGGCAACCGGTGGGCTCTTG
>WRHT01000131.1 GCA_009783115.1 Desulfovibrionaceae bacterium
TGGGCAGGCGTCCTTTCCTCCGTGTTTATTCTGGAAAGTTTGTACAGGGGAATGTTGTTCATTATACGGATGACGCCGCCTGATAAAGATAAAACCTTTGCCTGGACGGATCTTGTACGGCCTCCCCTGGATCAATTGTCCGTCTGCGCCGGCATGATTTTGCTTTTCATCGTGATCTTAAGCTTGGTCCGCTTTACCTGGAATAAACTGGACAAGCACGATTTAGCGCAATTATCCCTTATCGCCATGGCCGCCCTGGCCGGCCTGGTTTCCGCCGGAATGGCCGGCCTCGTTTTTACGCACATGCCCTGGATGCTTCCCGCTCAATTTTCTACCGCTTTTTTCATCCTCTCCTCGGTTCTGCCGCGATCCCCTGACTTCATTCTGCTGCTGCCGGTTTATGCCAGGCTGGCGAACGGGGCCGTGGCTCTGACCATGAGCCTGGTTTTGGGAATGTTGCTTTTGCGACGCGCCTACGAAGACCTCGGGCGTGATTATTACAATTTCGCCATCCGGCAAGGCGCTTGGTGGATCCTTGCCGGTTCGGGAATGGCCGCGATCTGCGCCGTTATTTTGCCTTTTATCCCGCAATATGCGCTTACAAAATCCATTGCCGCCGACGACACCGGCATCTGGATCAGCTCCCTGCTTTACGCCGCGTGCGCGCTGTTCTGTTGTTACCTGCTCCGCGTCGCCACTCCCCTGAGGCATAAAATCGGAATCTGGCTGAGCCTTCCATGCCTCGGCCTAGCCTTAATCGGGCGTTTTTTTTAACTTCTACGGAGGCAAATTACCATGTCCAAAACCAACAACGCTCATCCCCAACTAAAAATAGACACCAGGATCATGACTCTGGGCGAAGCCAAGATTCCTTCCAAGCTGCCGGCCTACACCATCCCCGACACTTCCACGGTTTCCATATTTTTGGACGGAGAACATTTCGATGAGCTGTATAACGCCGAACCGCTGCCCCTCAAATTTGAAACCGCCGGCCCGCGTGAACATCTTTATTTCGACACCTCCAAAACCAAATGCGCCATAGTGACCTGCGGCGGACTCTGCCCCGGCATCAATGACGTTATCCGGGCCATCGTCATGGAAGCCTACCACAATTATAATGTTCCGGCCATTTTGGGCATCCAGTACGGACTTGAAGGTTTTATTCCCAAATATGAACATGACGTGGTGGAACTAAGCCCCCACACGGTAGCGGACATCCACCAGTTCGGCGGCACTATGCTGGGAACATCGCGCGGCCCGCAAAACCCCGAAGAAATCGTGGACGCGCTGGAACGCATGAATATCAGCGCGTTGTTTATGATTGGCGGAGATGGGACCATGAAGGCCACCTCCAGCGTGGTTAAAGAAATCAACCGCAGAAACCTCAAAATCTCCATCATTGGCATACCCAAAACCATTGACAATGATATAAATTTCATCAGCCAGTCCTTTGGTTTTGAAACCGCAGTATTCAAAGCCACCGAAGCCATTCAATGCGCACATACCGAGGCTTTGGGGGCCAAAAACGGCATCGGCCTGGTCAAGCTGATGGGCAGAGAGGCGGGCTTCATTGCCGCCCATGCCACCCTGGCTCTGAAAGAGGTGAATTTTGTGCTGATTCCGGAAGTGCCTTTCACCTTGGAGGGAGAGGGCGGTCTCCTCCCGGCCCTGCATGATCGCCTTAAAAAAAGAAAACATGCCGTAATCGTGGTGGCTGAAGGCTCCGGGCAACACCTGCTCAACAGCTCAGGCGCAAGAGATCCCTCCGGCAACCCGGTGCTCAGCGACATTACCGCTCTTTTACGCGCCGAAATACAGCGCCACATGAAGGAGCAGGATTTCGAATATACTTTAAAATACATTGACCCAAGCTATATTATACGCTCTGTTCCCGCCAATGCCAATGACAAGGCCTATTGCGGACTGCTGGGGCAAAGCGCGGTGCATGCGGCCATGGCCGGAAAAACCAATATGGTGATTGCCAAATTGATGGACCGTTATGTGCATGTGCCCCTGGATCTGGTAATCCAAAAACGGCGTAGACTGGATACCCGCACAGGTTATTGGCGAAGCGTGCTGGAATCAACCGGCCAGGACGCTCTTTACGGCATGGTTCCATTTGCCCGGCATAACTGATTCATGCTGGAACAGATCAAAGCTTCCGCCGGGTCGGGCAAAACCCATGCCCTGACCCGGCGTTTTCTTGAACTTCTCTGCCGGCAAAGCCCCTGGGAAGAAAAAAACATATACTACTTCCGGCAAAACTGGTTGCGGCAGCCAGGATTCTTTTCGGATATCCTGGCGGTTACCTTCACCAACAAAGCGGCGGCAGAAATGAAAGCCCGGGTGCTTGCCGCCCTTAAAGGCATAGCCCTTGGCGTTTTTCCAGACGCGCCGGCAGCTCTGGGCGGCAAAGACGGCGCCAATCTGGCCGCAAGTCTCATCATGACCATTCTGCGCCGTTATGACGCCCTGAATATCCGCACCATAGACAGCCTGCTCAATCTGCTTGCGCGTATATCAGCCGTTGGACTGCATATTCCGCCTAATTTCGACCTGACCTTTGATGAAGAGACCTTTCTTTCCCCTTTGTATGAAGAATTGTTGGACATGGCGGAGCAAGGCCGGGAAGAAATCGCGGCGCTTCTGGAAAGTTGCGTCCGCCATCTGCTGGATCACGCCAATTTCAACAAATTCACTCCCAGGGGAGAAATTCAAAAACAACTCCTGAAAATTCTCGCCCTGCTGCAAAAATCCGAACAACTGCCCTGTCTGAATCAGCAAATCCTGGAAAAACGCCTACAGGCCCAGCACGCTCAGTTGAATGCAGTCCTTTATGAATTTACCGCCGGTCTGGACACCAGAAAAATATCCCCCAACGCTCATTTTCGGCATTTTATGCGCAACCTGGAATTATATATTCCTGGCGAGGTTTTTCCCAGCCTTTCCTGGGCGTTAAAAAAAAGTTTCGCTGATTGTTGCCAAAGCAAATACCATCTATTGATAGACGCGGAATTGGAACAGACTTACCGCGTTTTCGGACAAGAACTGCTTCAGAGCAAATTTTTTCTGAATGCCCATGTTTCAGCCCTGGCTCTTCTTCCTTACACCCGGACCGCGACCTTGCTTCTGCCGGAAATTGAACAGTTGCAGCAAAAATTTTCCCTGCTTTCAGGGACCACGCTGCCTGTCCTCGCCGCCAAGGCGTTGAATATGGAAAATGGCGTTTCAGAAGCTTGCTGCCGTCTGGGATCCCGCCTGAACTACCTGCTTATTGACGAATTTCAGGATACCAGCCGTCTTCAATGGACCGCCATGGAAACCTTGGTCCAGGAGGCGCTGGCGCGGGGCGGGGTTCTTTGTTACGCCGGTGATGTCAAGCAAGCCATATATAGCTGGCGTGGCGGCGACTCCAGCCTGTTTGAGGAGGTGATCTCCGCCCCGGAGATCGTCGGGGCGGCAGGCGACATCCAGCGACACAGCCTGAACAGCAATTGGCGCAGCGCTCCGGCGGTTATTCAACACAACAACCGTTTTTTTTCGCGTCTGGCGGATCCGGAGTTGGCTATGCGGGTAGCCCAGGCTCTGTTGCCCGCGGGACACCCGGAAGACTATCTGCGAAAGGCCGCATCTGTCCTCTCTTCCACTTTCACGGACGCGGAACAGTATCCGGCCGCAAAGCCCGAGACCGGCAAAATTCCAGGATTTGTCCAGATTACCCAAATCTGGGCTGAAAATCCCGAAACCTTGCACGCAGAGGTACAACAAAACTTAAGGAAGCTTTTTACCGAAGATCTGCTGCTACGCAGACGGGCCGGCGATATCGCCGTGCTGGTCCGATCCAACGACGAGGGTGATTTCGTTTCTCAGTATTTACTGGATCAAGGCATCAAGGTGATGACGGAACACAGTTTCCGCCTGGAGGGACACCCGTTGATCCGCCGTCTTGTCGCCCTCCTGCGTTTTTTGGATTATCCCCCTGACAATCTTGCATTCATGAGCGCGATCGCCAGCCCGGATTTCTTTGTTCCGTCAAGCTCCCTGACTTCCGAACGCCTGCTGGACTGGGCTATGGGGATCATCTCCGAACGCCGCCAGGATGACAACAAACGGGGCAAGCCCCTGTTTCACTTTTTTATCAGGGATTTTCCGGATGAATGGGGCCTATGGCTGGAACCTTTCTATAAGCAAGCCGGATTGATGGGCATTTACGACATGGTCTTTGAAATATGCCGGCATTTTGCCTTGCTGGAACGCTACCATGAACATGACGCCTACTTGCGCCGTTTCCTTGAATTGGCGCACTTGGCGGAAAAAAAAGGACTTTCGTCTCTGGCGGCCTTTTTGGATTTCTGGCGGGAAACTGGCAAAGAGGAAAAAATTTCTTCCCCGGAAAACCCGGATGCGGTGCGGGTAATGACCATCCACGGAGCCAAGGGGTTGGAATTCGAAGTGGTTGTTATGCCTTTTCACCGTTTCACCGGTAACCGAAGAAGTGAATATGAAATCCTAGAAAAAGACCAGTTGCCGCTCTTAGTGCGCCAGGATCCTGAAATCAATTTTCGCTGCCATGAACA
>WRHT01000132.1 GCA_009783115.1 Desulfovibrionaceae bacterium
CCCGGATCAGGCGATCCGCCTCCGCCAGGACCGCCGGCCAGGGACGGCTGCTTGCGGGGCCGCGCCCTTGCGGCACAATACAATAAGCGCAATGCCTGGAACAGCCGTCCTGGATTTTGAGCAGCGCCCTGGAGCGGGCATGGCCGCTGAGACTGAATGGAGGAAAAGACCCCGGCGCGCTGTCCGGCCCGGATATTCCGGCTTCTTCCACCGCCCCGTCCGCCTCTTCCCAAAGATCCGCCTTCTGAAAATCCATCCTGGAAACGGCATCCGGAACTTCACCCAGCAAATCCCGCGCGGCC
Source organism: Desulfovibrionaceae bacterium (assembly GCA_009783115.1). The sequence continues at coordinate 303 of WRHT01000132.1, forward strand.
GCGCGCAAGTCTCCGACGCTGGAAACAGCGGCCGCTTCTTCCCGGAGGCTGGGCAAACGCCCAAGGAGCCGCTCTTCCTCTCCTCTGCCCACCAAATCATCCACCGGCAGAAGGCGCAATTCCTCCGGCAGAGCCTGGGCCGCGCAACCCGTGACCACCAGTTCGCACTTCGGGGCCTGCCGGCGGATCCTGCGGACCAGCGCCCGAAGATCTCCAACAGCCCTAGCGGTAACGGCACAACTGTTCACCAAGGCCAGATCCGCGCCCGCCGGCGAGCCAAGTTCCTGGTGTCCAGCTCGTAACCAAGCCTCGCGCACGGACTCGGATTCATACTGGTTCACCTTGCAGCCTAGGGTGGCTATGAAAAATCTTCTGGGAAGCAAAACTTACTCCGTAATTGCAAAGGCAGGGAGTGGACAAAGTGAACGCGGAAAACCAAGTCTTTTTAGCGTTAAATCAGCTCCCCGGCAAGGCTTGTAAAAGCGAACCGGGCAGGATAAGATGCCCCACGGATATTTTTGATATGCATAAAATAATTTTCCTTGTCCTGATCCTGCTTTACGCCTATCCGGCCTGGGGCGCGGCCCCGGAAACGAACCAGCCTGAAATTCCCCTGCCCTCTCCTCCCGCCCTGCCGGAAAAAAACGCCTGGCCCATCTCCGGCCTGACGGAAAATCCCGCCTGGCACAAAACGGAAATCATACGGCTGTATGAAACCCCGCCCGGCGACAACGATTTGGAACGGATGCACCTCACCTGTCTGCGCGAGGCTTGCAACGGCAACCCGCTGGCCATGATCCTCCTGGCCCATGCCTATGCGCGAAACTTGCGTCTGGACGGTCCTTTGGCCGAATTTTACCCCCCCATGCGCCATGCGGGTTACTGGCTGGACTGGGCCGAACGTCTGACCAACCGAGGCTGGGTGGCCAGACGCCTTGGCGATCTTGCCCAGGAGCATGATAAAAAAATCGCTCATTACACCGAGAGCGCCGCCTTGGGAGATACGGAGGCCATGTACCGCCTGGCCGTATTGACCGACAGGACGGACACGCTTACGCCGGCCGCCCTGGCCGGACATCCGCGGGCCGCTTTTCTTGTTGCCGCAGCCCTGAGAAACGGCACGCCGGATTCTCCGCCTCAACCACGCCTGGCCGTGAATTATTGCTGGTTAGCCGCCTTGGGCGGCGACAGCCAGGCCCTGCAAACTTGTAGTGAATATTTCTTAAGCGGAACCCAGAACTTTCCCAAAGACCAACGGCGGTCATGCATGTTCGCTCTCCTGGCCGTGGACGCCGCCGGAAAGGATGAATCCCTCGCCCGCTCCGCCTCTTTGCACCTTAAAGAGCTGATCCGGAGCACTAGATTCAACAGAGAAACAATCTGGGAAATCCGCCAAGAAGCGGAAATTTTCAAGGCCATAGCCCTGGAGGCAAGGCATTCCCGTCTGCTCCGTGAAGAACAGGCGCGGGAGATGGTTCTACAGGAGCTGAAACTGGAACTTAAAAACGTACTCGATATCCTGGGCGATACCTCCGGTGAATTCCGCGAAGAACATCTGCGCATAGGCGGACAGGGTCCGCAGGAAGAAAGCTCCATCGTGGATATGGATGAACAGGCGCAAGAAGCCAGCGCTCAGGACCTCGGCCGTTCTCTTGCCTGGACCGGGCTGGCTGGCCTCGCGGCCCTGATCCTGGCCGGGGTTTTGCCACAATCCAGCATGGTTGAAAGATTGGCGCGTTTTTGGGGCGGACCGTCCCTGATCCTTTATGCCTTCCTGGTCTTGGGGCTGATTTGGCCGGACACGGGACAGGCCGGCCAGCCAGCCGCGCCCCAGTCGTTACGCCAGGCTGAGGAAACGGCCAAACGTGAAAACGCGCTGATTCAGTCCATAAAAAATATCTACATGCCTCCAAAGCCCGGATTTATTCCGCCGGACAATGAGATTCCCCTAACGCAGAGCTGGGAGGATCCGGACTGGGATACCCCCCTGGTCCAGAGCATTTATAAAAATCCATATAGTTACGGCAATAATCTGGACAACTACCTGCCATGCCTGCTCGAGGCTCTGCAAGGAAACCCCAAGGCCATGCTGGCCCTTTCCATGTTCTATTATCTCTGGGGTTACGTTATCATGGACATGTATCCTGATTTTCCGCATCAAATGCACGGCAGCGAATACTGGCAGGACTGGGCGGAAAAATTGACCAATCCGGGGTGGGTCAGGCTTGGGCTGGGACATCTGCACCGGCGCTGGCCGGCCAGCGCCGAAGATTACTATCGGCAATCCGCCGAGCTGGGCAACGCCGAAGGCATGTTCCACTACTACCAACTGCATGGGGAGCGTAAGCACTATCTCTATCTCAGCGCCAGCCTCGGCTATGCCAGGGCGGCCTTTACCCTGGGAGAGGAGCTGGAGCTGCAAGGCGGCATCGAAAATATGCTCCTGGCCCGGCGCTTCACTTGGCTTTCGGCCCTGAACGGCGACGAATGGGGATTGCTGCGCGCCTCCATTGCCTTTTATAACAACGAATTCGGCTACGAATTCAACAACTGCGAAATGGGCTACCTTTATGCCCTGCTTTCACAACGCTACAAGCAGAGCTATGGCTATCCGGAGCCTCCAACGGACAAGGTTTGCCTGTTTAACCGGACCCAGACAAACATCCTGGAAAGCCGCGCCGACCTATGGCAGGTCTGGCAGGAACAGCGCCGTCTGCCGCAGATACTGCGCGGCCGTAACCAACGGCTCCGCCTGTTGGAAGAATTACAGGAGGATCTGGCCCCTCTGGCGCAAATTCTTCAGGAGCGACTGGCTGAAGAAGACCAGGCTGAAAAAGACGGACTTCCTGAAAACCCTTCCTCCAACAGATGGGGGACCTGGGTTTCCAGGATCCGCCTCCCCTGGCATCTAGGTTTTTACCATGAAAATATCGTGGTGGAAAATCCATTTCCCAGTTACCAAGATCTGCACCGTAACCATCCCAAATACATCAAGCAGCGTTCTATGGAACTTAACGCCCGGCAAACCCGCATGCTATATATGCTCATCGGCGCCATCCTGAGCGGTTCCCTGCTGCTCCATCTCTACCTGATCCGCGGCAAAAAAAAATAACGACTTAGTGATCCCGCGGCTCTTTCTTCCGCAAGACGCAGCCTAGGCTTTCCAATTCGCATAAGGCCGCCCGGCAAAGAGCAGGTAAAGCGTCCTTGGCCGTAAGAGTCAGCTCCTGATTCAGGTCGTCCATATTTTCCGGCTCCATGCCCAGAACCACGGTCCTGGGACGCCGGCCGCCGGAAAGCTCGCACAGGATCAAGACGTCTTCCAGGCTCACCTGGTGCATGGAGTCGGAAAGTCCAAGGCTTGAACGCAGACCCTCGCCTTCCAGGCGGCAAATGGCGCCTGGTTTTTGTCCGGCACGCACCGCGTCCAGCACGATCAGCACATCGCAAACCTCAATATACCCCATCAGGCCGATGCCCAGGGTGCCGCCGTCCAGCAGACGGACACCCGGCGGAAAAAGGTATTCTTCTTCCAGCTTGCGCACGGCATGTACTCCTACCCCTTCATCGCCAAGAAGCAGATTGCCCACTCCCAAAACCAAAATTTCCGACATCTTTACTCCTTGGAGATCAATTTTTCACCCGCCCCTTAACATTGTCGCGTTAATTATTATATAGAAAACAATTCCGAGATCAAATCGCTCAGTCCGAAGGTTAATCACATGACCAAGAAAAATCCATACGAAACGGCACAAGAGGCGCATAGCCAGACGGAATGGCCAAACTCCCCGGAAACCGAATACGAATACGTCCCGCCCTTGGCGGAACCGGACGCCGCCTTCCTGGAAGACTCCTTGCCCGAATGCCCGCGCTGTAGAACCACGGCAGAAGAGGCGGCCAAGGCCATCGCCGAGGCGACGGATACCCGCCTGCGCGCCTTGGCGGACCTGGACAACGCGCGTAAACGCCTTTTACGCGAAAAAGATGAAGCCACCCGCTACGCCGCCGCCGCCGTACTTACGGATATACTTCCGGCCCTGGACAACCTGGATTTGGCCCTGGATCATGCCAAAGGCAGCGAAGCCTGCAAGGATTTTCTGGTGGGCGTGGAAATGACCCGCAAACTACTCCTGGAATCCGTAAAAAAACACGGACTGGAGCCGGTCGGAACCCTGGGAGAACCCTTTGACCCCAACCTGCATGAAGCCATCAGCATGACCAGCCACCCGGACATCCCTGACGGAGCAATCTGCGCCCT
>WRHT01000133.1 GCA_009783115.1 Desulfovibrionaceae bacterium
CTTCCTCCTTGTCACCCCCGGAGGAGACGGCTGCACAAGCGCATTGACAAAGGCCGGCGGCCCGGGTAGTGCTATAGATAGCTTAGTTCATGACTTAGTTTATTAATGGAGGAAGGCATGCAACAGGTAAACATCCATGAAGCCAAGACCAACCTGTCCAAGCTGATCGAAAAGGCGGTTTATGGCGAATCTTTTGTGATTGCCAAGTCCGGCAAACCTATGGTGACGGTCACCGCATATGCGCCGCCGCCGGATCCCGCCGGGAGGATTGGTTTCCTCAAGGGCAGGCTGGAAGTTCCGGCGGATTTTGATTCTATGGGTAATGCGGAGATCCAGGCTATGTTCGCGGGTGTGGAATGAAATTGCTCCTTGATACGCACATGCTGCTCTGGGCCGCTGCCGGGACATTGCCGCAAGATGCTGAAAAAATGGTAATCGACGGCGAGAATACGCTATATTTCAGTCCGGCCAGCATCTGGGAAATAGGCATCAAAAAAAGTCTCGGCAGAAGCGGCTTCAAGATAGATCCAGAAGTGTTCAGGCGCGGACTGCTGGATAACCAGTATCAGGAACTTCCCATTACCAGTCTGCATGCCTTGGTTGTCAATGAATTGCCGCAAATCCACAAAGACCCCTTTGACAGGATGCTGCTGGCGCAGGCCAAGGCCGAAGGCATATCGCTGCTGACCTCGGACAAGGCCATGCGCGGCTATTCTGGGCCGGTAATATTTATTTCAGGGACATAAAAAGCTATGGCCGCGCTTTTTTTCGCACACGCGCCGCCCGGCCGCCCGGCCCAGGCGGCCATGGCCCCGGCGGATCGCCGGGCCGCGGTGCTGGAGGGTAAAACCCCCGCCGGCGCGGCGGAGGCGGCCGTGCTCCTGCTGCTCAGCCCGGATGCCGGAAAAATGCGGATCCGGGATCTCCTGGAATGGAGCGTCCTGCTCCTTCGCCGGAACGAATACCCTGGAGCGCATTCGGGGCAGATATCCTTTCCGGGCGGCCGGCGCGAGGACAACGGCGAGAGCCTCTGGGAAACAGCCTGCCGGGAAACCCGCGAAGAAACGGGCATTCCGGCGGACAGCCTGGAGAAGATCGGGGAGCTGACCAGCCTGTACATTCCGCCCAGCAACTTTCTAGTGCGGCCCTTTGTCGCGGTAGGCGCATCCACGGAGATCCGCCCGGATCCCAGGGAGGTGGTTGATTATAAAAAGATACCCTTGCGGGTTTTTGATCCGGAAGCCTCTGTCCTGCTGGACTTCGAGCGCGGCGGGGAAAAGAGGCCCGCGCCCGCCTGGATGTACGAAGATTACGTTATCTGGGGGGCCACGGCCATGATTTTGTCGGAACTGTGCCTGGGCATTCGCGAAGGGGCGCTGAAGCCCGGCATCGCCCGCTGAAGCGCGTCAGCGGCTCGCGGGTTTGTAATACTTCAGAGCCTCTGGCATGATCTTGCGCAGATCTTCCTGGCGCTGCCGGTTCAGGGGATGGGTGGACAGGATGCTCAGGGGTTCGTTCCCGGCGTTCAGCTTTTCCATTTTTTCCCACAGGGTGATGGCGGCGCGTGGGTCATATCCGGCCTTGGCCGACAGGATCACCCCGATATGGTCGGCCTCGGATTCGTGCAGGCGGCTGTATGGCAGGAGAAAGCCCAGTTGCGCGGCAATGCTTCCGCCAAGCTGGGTGGCCTGGGCCGCGGCGGAAGAGTTGGTGGAAATGCCCACGGCAATGGCGGCCACGCCCAGGCCCGTCTGGGCCAGGCTGCTTTGGGAATGGCGCTCCGCCCCGTGCCGGGCCAGGGCATGGGCGATTTCATGCCCCATGATGGCGGCCAGTTCCGCGTCGTTTTCTCCCACCAGTTCAAGGATGCCGGTATAGACAAAAACCCGGCCGCCTGGCAGGCAAAAGGCGTTGACCTGTTTGGAATCAATGGTGTGGAATTGCCAGTCGTAGTCCGGCTTGTCCGCGGCCGTGGCGATGTCCTTCCCGATTTTTTCCACCCGCCTGGCCCTGGGGGTGTTTTTTTCTATTTTTTCTTCCGCCAGGATTTCCCGGCTGGCCTCCAGCCCCAGTCTCATTTCCTCGTTTTCGCTCATGGTGATGAGCTGGTTCCGCCCAGTATAGGGAGCGGTGGCGCAGCCCCAGATGAGCGTAAACATCAAGAGCAGGGTCGCGCTCATTATGCCGGCGGCGTTTATTTTAAAGCGGCGCATCAGCTCCTCCCAGGGAAAAGGGTTTGGCGGCCCGTGTCCAGCAGACGCCGGCAGGCCTCTTCCGTGGCCTCCGGACGGCCGAAGCCGGTGAGCCTGAAATAGCCCTCGCCGCTGGGTCCGAAACCCGCTCCGGGCGTGCCCACAATCTGCGCCTTGTCCAGGAGCAGGTCGAAAAAGTTCCAGGAATCCAGGCCCTCTGGCAGTTTTACCCAGACATAGGGGGCGTTTTCTCCCCCGTAAACCGTAAGCCCCAGGGTTTCAAAGGCCGCGCGGATCTTCCGGGCGTTGTCCAGGTAGCCGCGCACCAGGGCGGCGGTTTCCGCCCTGCCCGCCGGGCTGTGCACCGCCTCGGCCGCGCGCTGCACAATGTATGGGCAGCCGTTGTACTTGGTGGTCTGGCGGCGCAGCCACAGGCCGGCCAGGGGGATTTTTTCTCCGCCCGCGCCCTGTCCGCGCACCGATTGGGGCAGCACAACATAGGCGCAACGCAGGCCAGTAAAACCGGCCAGCTTGGAGTAGCTCCGAAATTCCACGGCCACCTCGGCCGCGCCGGAAAGCTCGTAGATGCTGCGCGGGGCCTCCGGCGAGGTAATATAAGCCTCGTAGGCCGCATCATACAAGATAATACAGTCCTCGGCCCTGGCATAGTCCACCCAGACTTGCAGCTCCTTCCGGCTCAGCACGGTGCCGGTGGGGTTATTGGGATAGCAGAGGTAGATCAGGTCCGGCCTGGTTTTCGGCAGTTCCGGCACAAAGTTGTTGCCGGCATGGCATGGCAAGTAAATGATTCCGCTGAAACCGTCGCCCTGTCTGTTCCCGCCGCGGCCGGCCATGACGTTGGAATCCACGTAAACCGGATATACGGGGTCGGTCACCGCCACCTTGCAGGAAATGTCAAAAAGCTCCTGAAAATTTCCCAGGTCGCACTTGGCCCCGTCGCTGACAAAGATGTCTTCCGGCCTGATGCCCAAATCCGGAAAGCAGTCCCGGACAATGGCCTCGCGCAGGAAGGCGTAGCCCTGCTCCGGCCCGTAGCCCCGGAAACCATCCGTCCCGGACTGCTCTTCCACCGCCCGGCGCAAGGCCTGGATCACGCTGGCCGGCAAAGGGCTGGTCACATCGCCGATGCCCAAGCGGAGGATTTTTTTATCCGGGTGGGCCTCGGAAAAAGCCCCGATTCGCCTGGCGATTTCCGAAAACAGGTAGCTGCCCGGCAAAAGACCATAGTGGGGATTGATAAGTGGCATAAATTCTCCAATGCTTGCCGGGATTTTTTACCCCAGCCTTGGCTAAAAAACAACCGGCCCGGCGAGGCGGAGCCGCTCTCCCGGAAAGTCATTCCATGGAAAAATCAGGCAAAAGCTCGCGGAAGCGATCATCGGTTTTCCGGATGAACTCGTTCAGTTCCTCTGTGTTCATGTTGCCGGGGGCGAAACCGTGGGCGCGGAGGGCGTCCTGGAAGTCCGGGCTGCCGCCGATGCTTTGGTAAACGGAGCTGGCCTGCTGGCGGGTATTGGGAGAAGATTCTCCTGGAATGGCCAGGCCGAAGTGGCAGGTTTCGAAAAGTCCGATACCCAGTTCGTCAAAGGTGGGGGTTTCCGGCAGTTGGGACAGACGGCCGCGCGCGGCCACCGCCAGGGGACGCATTTTCATTTTCTGGCCTAAGCCGGTCAGGGGGTAGCCCCAGGCTACGTGGGCATGGCCGGCGGCGGCGGCCTGCATGGCCGTGTTCGTTCCCATAAATGGGAGGTAAATGGTTCTGGAGCCTATGAGAAAGTCGAAGCGCAGGCTGCTCAGGTGGGTAATGGTGCTGCTGCCCGCGCCGGCGATAACAATCCGTCCGGGATAGGCCCTGGCCGAACGCAGCAGGTCTCCAAGGGAGACAAAGGGGCTGTCTACTGGCGCCCAGAGGACCAGAGGAGCCTCCGCCAGTATGCAGACCTGGTATAAATCCCCGGAGGTAAACACCGGGCGCTTGGCCATGGAGCGCAAGAGGACGTTTTCCAGGTTGGTGGCCGCCAGGGTATAGCCATCCTCCAGCCTGGAGACCAGTTCTCCCCAGCCGGTGGCCCCGCCCCGTCCGGGGATGTGTACCACCCGCAGGTTATGCCCGGTGTGCCGGAAGTAGCTTGGTTTCAGGATTTCCAGGAGCAGGGCGGTTTCGTCATTGGCCGTGTATGGATTGATTACCGTGGAGTCCGCGCTGGGGTAAGGCATGAAGGAGAGCGCTCCGGTTTGCCCACGAACCTGGGAAGCGGCCAGGATCAGAAAGAGGATCAGGAATGGGGCAAGGCGT
>WRHT01000134.1 GCA_009783115.1 Desulfovibrionaceae bacterium
CACGGCGCGGTCTTTACTGGTCCGGAACATGAGGGTTTTCTGTGTCCGAAATCTTCAGAGACGCCTTTCAGCTATGACGGAGCGGCCCCCCTGGCCTGGGGCATGCCCTGCTTCAGGCGCGGCGCGGAATTGACCAGCCGGGCCTTCATGCCTGCCGAAGATCTTTTGCGGGCGGTGTCCGCCCTGGTTCCCCAGGAGGAGGCCGCGGCCGTGGAGTTTTTACGGAACGAGAGCAACCTGCGCTCACTCCGCAAGCTGACAGAGTCATTTAGGGAAAGGGCTGGCAGATACGAAACGGAACAGGAACAAGAAAAACGCGTTCTTGACGTGTTTGAGGCCAACCGGAGCGTTCTTTCCAGGGAACTGGGGCATCAGGCGCGCAGCTTCTGCTGGCCTTGGGGGGCCAATAATTCATTCAGCCTGGAAAAGGGGCGGGAGGCCGGGTTTCAGGTTTTTTACGCGGTCTGCCCTGGCCCTAATCCGCCAGGACGCCCCGCTCATGTCAAGCGTTTTAACGCCAAGCGCGATATACGCAAGAATTTCAACCGTATGCGCGTATACAGCCGCCCGTGGCTGGGGGCTTTTTATCAGAAAATCCGGTAGTCATTCAGGCCAGCAATTTTTCGTACACCGCCTGGGTTTCTTCCGCCATGCGCTTGAGTGAAAAGGAATCTTCCGCCTTTTGCCGCGCCTTAAGCTTCATGGCGCTCAATTCCTCCGGGGGCATGCCCAGGATCCGCCGCAGCGCCAGGGCGATGGATTCCGGGTTCCGCCGCTCGGTCACCCAGCCGCAGGAGGCGTCAATATTCTCCATATAGTTGGGCTGATCGCTGCTGATCAGCGGCAGGCCCATGGAGAGCATTTCCTTGCTGGCAAAGCTGCTGGTTTCCGTATCCGAAAGTATAAAGCCGATATCGGCCTTTTCCAGCCAAGGGCGGGGATCCGGAAAAAAACCGGGGAATTCCGCCGGAAAAAGGGCCGCGGCCTTGCCCCGCGACTCTTCAGAAGGAAGATCCCCCAGGATGGTGACCGCCAGGCGCTTCCTTTCCTCCGGCAATAAAGAGGCCAGGGCCTCCAGCAGGAACATCCAGCCCTTGCTCATGCGGGTTCCGGCCGTGCTGATCAGCCGCAGGGCGTTTTCCGTATGTGCCGGAGTTTTACGCCGCCAGTATTCCAAGTCTATGCCGTTGCGGACTACATGGTAATGGGGCATTTTCACATCGCCGACCGTGGCCCGTCTGGCGTATTCCGAGACAAAGATAACCGCGTCGTTGAATTTGTTTAAACGTAGTTTTGTATGGATTTTTTTGATATTATGCTTGGTGAAAACAACCTTAAATTTCCTTTTGCAAAACAGTGAGGCGTATAAAGCCATGCGGTTATCCGGTGAACCGTTGGTGTGAACAATGTCAATTTTATATTCTTCAATATATTTTGCGAATGATATGGCTGTTTTAATTATTTTTACAAGATCTGTTATCCTGTAATAAAAAACCATATCAATAAGATTATTATATCCGTCATTTTTCAGTATTTTGTATAATGAGCTGCTTCCAGGGGAGGCGACATAGGCATTATTGGGGGTATTTTTTATCAGATATGAAATATAGGTGGCATGCCCGCCGCCGTCTCCAATGTGAAAATTTGTATAAAGTATATTCATGGATTTATTCTCTGGAACCGGAATAACCCGGCGGGCGTGGAATGTCAAAAAACGGCCGGATCGATGTCTTAGCGCCGGACAGGATGGCGGCGTGTTCCGGCAAGGCGTAGCCGGTCAGGGTTCCGGGGATTGCGGCAAGATCCTGAAATCTTGGCTTTGCTTTTTTGCGTTCAGGCATTACATTGCCCTCAAGGAGCGCGGGCAGATGCTGGATGTGAGACCTGTATTGAAATCCGTATTAAAATCCGTGGTTGCCCGTTTGCGGGCCTTTTACGAGCGGCGTCCCAGGCTGGCCGTAGCCTTGGGGCTGGCGGTCACGGGAGTTGCCGTGTTTTTGATTTACCTGGGGCTTTCCGGGTCTGGAACCCAAATTCTGGCCTCGGTCAAGGTCCAGCGCGGGGTGGTCAGCAAGACCCTTTCCGCCACCGGGATCATCAAACCGGAGGTTGGGGCCACGGTGAAGATCGGCTCGCGCACCACGGGCATCATTCATAAAATGCATGTGCGGGTAGGGGATGAAGTGACCGAGGGGCAGGTCATCGCGGAGATTGACAACCGCGAGCTGCTGGCCCTGGTGGAGGAATCCGGGGCGGCCCTTAAGCGCGCCCAGATTGAGCAGGAGCGCATCCTGGTCAGTTATCCCTTGCAAATTAAGGAAGCCGAGGCCAGGGTGGCTTCGGCCAAGGCCACGGCCGAGTATGCGAATTTGAGCTACAAGCGGCAATTGGAGCTCACCGGGCAGAAACTGGATTCGCAGAATAACCTGGATTCGGCCCAGGAAAAGGCGGTGACCGGGCGGCAGTCCCTGGAGGCGGCCCTGGCGGCCCTGCACCGGCTGGAAGAGGAATTCGTCCGGCAGAAGGACAGTTCCGAGCAGACCAGGATCCAGGCCGAGGCTTCGCTGTCCTCGGCGGAGATCAAGCTTTCTTACGCCACCATCCGCTCTCCCATGGACGGAGTGGTCAGCCAGATTGCCGCCCAGGAGGGGGAAACGGTGGTGGCCGGGCTGCAGGTGGCCAACCTGATCACGGTCATGGACCTCTCCCGCAAGGAGATGTGGGTATATATTGACGAGAACGACGTGGGGCAGTTGCAGCCGGGAATGCGGGTGGATTTCCGGGTGGACGCCCTGCCGGGCCGGGTTTTCAGCGGCCGGATCCACCGCATTTATCCCGAGGCCGAAATCCGCGACAGTATTGTTTATTACCAGACCATTGTGCCCCTGACCAAGGATGATTCCCTTGCCCTGCGTTCGGAAATGACCACCCAGTGCACGGTCTATGTGGAAAACAAAGAAGATGCGCTCTACATCCCCAATGAGGCCATCAAGTGGGTTGACGGAGCCCAGGTGGTCTTTGTGCGGCGAGGCGGCCGGGTGGAGCAGGCCAAAGTGCGCCTGGGGCTGCGCGGCGGGGAGAGCAGCGAGGTGCTGAAGGGGCTGGCCGAGGGCGATGAGGTGGCTACCCGCCTGATCCTGGGCAAAGATGTCACCAGCGCCATGCCCGCCGCGTCCAGGCAGGTGCAGATGGGTCCTGGGGGAGGCATGGGAGGAGCGGGCGGCGGGCGTCCGCGTTAGCTTATGCCGAGACAGTCCCGAAAGCCGGTCCGGGAGCAGCTTCAAGAGCGGCCTCTGGTGGTGCGCCTGGAGGATCTCACCCGGACTTTCCAGCAGGCGGATCAGGAGGTGCGGGTGCTCAAGGGCGTCAGCTTTGAGGTGCGCCGGGGAGAATTTGTGGCCATCCAGGGCGCTTCCGGATCCGGCAAATCCACCCTGCTGCAAATTTTGGGGCTTCTGGACCGGGCCAGCGGCGGCCTTTACGAGCTTGACGCCATGGATGTCTCCAAGCTGGATGACGAGGCCCTGAGCGCCCTGCGCGCCGACACCACCGGCTTCGTCTTTCAGAATTTCTACCTAATTCCCTATGCCACGGCCCTGGAAAACGTCATGCTGCCCGGCCTGTACAGCGGCAAAACCCATAAACGCGGCCAGGAAAGGGCGGCCTTGCTGCTGGAGGATGTCGGCCTGGGGGATCGCATGGATTTTCTGCCGGCCCGTCTTTCCGGCGGGCAGCAGCAGCGCGTGGCTTTGGCCAGGGCGCTGTATAACGAGCCTTCGCTGATCCTGGCCGACGAGCCCACCGGGCAGCTTGATTCCCAAACCAGCCGGGACATCATGGATTTGCTGAGTAAATTCAACCGTGAAGGGCAGACCATCATCCTGGTGACCCATGATGCGGAAACCGCCGCCTATGCCGGGCGGCGCATCCTGATCAAGGACGGGTTAATTGACAGCGATAGCGGCCATAAGCCATAGGCTGCCCCCACGGGCGCGGGTTTGGGCCGCGCTCCTGGGCACGGCCCTGGGCCAGGCCTGGAGGGCGGTGCTGGCCTATCGCCTGCGCAGCGTATTCGTGACGGTGGCCGTATCCCTGGGCATAGCCTCCCTTTCGGTGATCACCGCCACCATGGAAGGGGCCAACCGGCGCATCGACGACATGGTGCGCATCTTCGGGCCGGATGCGGCTTTTGTGCGCGGGGGGAACATGTTTTCCAGGGCCGTGGGGCAGCGCACGCGCACCATTTCCGTGGGGGATGTGAACGAGCTGCGCCGTTCGCTGCCTGGAGTATATATCGCGGCGCCCTTGTCCTTAAGGGGATCGGTTTCGCTGGTGAACGGCAACCGGAATTACCAGA
>WRHT01000135.1 GCA_009783115.1 Desulfovibrionaceae bacterium
GTGGAGGGCGCTGGACGTAATCCTTTCGTGTTCAGGGGGGCGATCGCCGTTGTGGGGCTGCTGGCGGTGCTGCTGTTTTTGCCTGAACCCATGCTGAACCAGCTCTCCATGCCGGGCTGGTATACCCGCGCCTTGCAGACCGCGGCTTTTTCCGGCCAGCCATTATACGGGGCGCTGTTTTTCCCGGCCCTGCTCCTGCTGGAAGGCATAACCGGCAAGCGTTTCTGGTGCGGCTACCTCTGCCCGCAATCCGTGCTGCTTTCCCTTTTCGCCGCCATTCCCCGTCCGGGGCTGCGGCTGCGCTATGCCCGCAGGGAGTGTTCCTGCGCCTCCAAGGAGCGTGCCTGTCTTAAGGCCTGTTCCCTGGCCCTGAACCCGCGTGAGAACACCCTGTCCCAACGCCTGAACTGCAACAACTGCGGGGATTGCGTGGACGCCTGCCGTTCGCGGGGCAAGGCTCTGCGCCTCTCTATGAAGGGATAGCCTAAGCCTCTCCCGGTTCCTGCCATTCGGTCTGCACCCGCAGGCTGACTTCCTCGATCTGCCGCACCATGTCCGGCGGACAGACGCCGATGAGCGGGGTTCCCGCTTCCATATCGCTGTTGAAGCTGAAGTAAACGGCATAGATCACTCCGTCCGGGCCGGAGTAACTGAGGCTGCTTTCGCGTTTCATGCGTGAAATAATGAATAAATCCATCCCATTATGCACGGAGACGCTTTTGGGAGGGGAATTCTTGACCTTGAGATCTATCTGGGGGATGAAGTAGTATCGGGCTTTTTCCGGGGCCAGGAAGAGGAAGAGGGCCTTTTTCATGAGTATCTGCAATACTTCTTCCCTGGAGAGCTTGTGCCGCATCCGTGCCAGTTCCGTGCCCGCCTCCACAAAGGTCCCGGCCGCTTCCAGGTTGCAGGAGACGATCTCGCCGTTTTCCAGGGCGCGGATTTCCTTCCGGTTACGTTCGCGTTCCAGGCAGGCCAGGAGGGTACCGGGTTTTTCCTTCCAGGGGCCGTGCGGCCCCTGGATCCGGCTGCCTGGAGCCAGATCCGGGCTGAAGCTGAGCACCCCGGAATGGGGGGTCAGGATGGAGGATTCCTGGTAGGGGGAAGCTTTTATTTCGTCAAGCAGCGCGCTTATGTCCAGCATGGGCTTGCCTCGTCATTGATAATAAAGGTTGCGCCCGCCCATGGTCAGCATGGCCTGGTAGAGGTTGAAACGGGTCTCCCTCCGGTCCCAGATGCCTTGGATATGCCCGCGGGCCATGGCCTTGAAGACGTTGTGGTAGTGGGGCGGCGGGGCTTCGCCGGTGGTTTCCCGGATCACCCCGTAGCCCGCGAAGCCTATGTTGGAGGAGCGGATGCCGAACTGGTAGGGCGAGCAGCCCAGGAAGCTGGCCACCGGACCGGCGTAGGAATTGGTGTCATAGACCACCAGGTAGAGGCCGCCGTCATCAATATAGCGGCGCACGGCCATGGTGCAACGGGGCATCTGGATCAGCCCGTTGGTTCCTTCCTGGATGCGGATGCCGGCGGTGCCATGCACATAGGCCAGGAAGGGGTAACGTTTCTTGCCCGCCCTTTCGGCGGCCAGGATAAATTTCTCCCCTTCGGCCGCGCCCACCGACCCGCCCCGGAACGGGGCCAGAAACATGGCGACGACCAGCTTGATGCCGTTGATACTGGCCTCGAAGGTCATGCAGGAGCTTTTTTGCCCGGTTTCGGCGGCGGCCTTGGCCAGTTTCAGATCAAATCCCGGGTATTTCAGAGGATTCATGGCCTCGATTCCGGCATTGAACTCGGCCACGGATTCGGGGTCAAAGAGGTTGTAGAGATACCATTTGTATTCCATGGGGAAATGGTGTCCGCAGTTGGCGCAGACCCCGGCGAATTCGCCGAAGAGGTCCGGAGCCCACATATCCAGGCAGCCGTGGGTGGCGGCGTTGGGGCATGATACGGCGCGATCGTCCGTGGCCCTGGGGCTGACGTAGGTCCAGTTGCCTCCGCGCTGTTCCTGGGGTTCTTCCCAGGTGGAGAGGGCGGTGAGCTTGGCTTCTTCCAGGTGCCTTTTCCGGCGGACGCGGAACAGGGGAAGCAGGGGACGCAGAAAGCGGCGGAGGGGCACGGTCTGTTTTTTGACGAAAAAGGTCGTCTCGGAATGGAGTTCCCGCAGGAAATTGGAGAAATTCTGCTGGCTGCGGCGGAGGAGATCGTATTTGAAATAGGAGCTGAATTCCCACCAGAAACTGCTCAGGTGATCTTTGAAAAGCTGAATGCGCCCGCGGGTGTCGTCATGCGCCTTTTGGGACAGGGCGCGAAATTTCCGGTGCCGGAGGTCCAGCAGACGCTCCTGGGCCGCGGCGGAGAGATTCCAGCGCATGCACACGGTTTCCAGGTTCAGTCCGCCTTCAGAGGTTTTTTTGCGGCGGGCGCGCAAGGACATGGAGCGGATGGGTTCAATCCCCCGCACGCTCAGAACGATTTCATCGGTGGCCCGGAGCACGTCCTGGCGCAACTGTCTGAAGAACTCAAAGTTATGGCAGCGCGCCCCCAGCACCGGCTCTTGAATGATTTCGTCAATATAGCCCAGGCGCAGGTTATCCTCGGCGGTAATGCACAGGTTGCGGGCGCAGTCTTCAATGAGTTCCGCCGGGGCGCGGCCTTTGCTTTCCTTGAGGTTAGCCTCGATGGCCGCCGCCCCTTCCGGGGAGATGACCGAATAATATCCGTGGGAGAGCATCAGGCGTTTGTCCGCCAGCCCCACGGCCTCGGCCCCGCCGCTGCCGCCTTCGGAAAAGATCGCCAGCACCGGAACGTGCAGGTTGCTCATTTCATAGATGTTCTTGGCAATCTGCTGGGCCGCTCCCGGGGTATCCTCAATGGGATAGGAGCCTGGAGTGAAAACATAGATGTGGATGGGAATGTTTTCCGTTTCCGCCACCTTCATGTAGTGCAGGGCCTTGGCGTTGCCCCAGGGCTTGACCGAACCGCCGTTGCGGATCTCTTCGCCGTGTCCTTTTTCCTGGCCGATGACCATGACCGACTGGCGCAGGGTCTTCTTGCCCTGCCTGCGGGTGATGTAAGCCCTGGCGATGAGGATGGCCGGGTCAATGGAGTGCTCGTCCATGCTGCCGATTTCCGTGTAATTGTCGTAGACGTTTTCCAGGATGTCGCGCAGGCAGATGCGTTGCGGATGGCGCACGATACGCACCTTGTCCATGGGGGTCAGTTCGGCTTCCAGCTTTTTCTCCACAAAGCTGAACAGATCCTCCAGGGACTCCGCGGCGGACTGGCGTTCTTCCTGGTTCATGGAGGGAAGGCGGGACTGCATGTCCTCCAGGCGGGAGGAGAGCAGGCGCAGGTTTTCGTTGTTCTTGCCTGCCAGAATATCCCGTATGTAGTTCAGTTGTTCGATAATCTGCTGAAATTTCTTATCGGTGTCCATTATTTTACGCCCGCCATGAGGCTTAGAATTTCAGAATATCCCCGGTCTTCTTTTTCAGGAATTCCAGGTTGGTTTTCATGGGCTCACCCTGGGCCGTACGGCCTTCCAGGGTCAGCTTTTTCAGAAAGGAGAGTCCTCTGCTCCGCGCCTCCTGTAAATCCCGCCCCCAGATGATCCCCAGGGCCAGATTGGGGTCAAACTCCGTGGGGATGTCATAGGGCTCGTCCGTGGGCACATGGCTGTGCATGGTCAGCCAGGGTTCCTCCGGCTGGTGGAAACGGTCAATCCTCCCCACCCAGGGGGTGAAGCGCCGTTCGGGATCCTCGGCGATGATCCGGTACTCCAGTCCGACGCCTTCAAAGCTGATATCCTCTTGGGCATAGCCCAGGGGTTCGCCCAGGCCGGTGCGGATTTGTTCCACCAGGAGATCAACGCCTTCCTGTCCACGAATACGGGAAATGGCGGCGGAAACGCCGTTTTCCACCTGGATGCGGGCATTGACTTCCATCAGGTAAGGGTTGCCATCGCGGGTGACGATCCATTCCCAGGTGCCGGCGTTGTCGTAGCGCACCTTGTGGGCGATGTTCAGGGAGTGCTGGATGATTTGTTCCAGGACTCCGGCGGCGTCGAAGTTATAGGAAACCGAGGAAGGATCGAATCCCGGCGCCACTTCCAGGCGTTTTTGCAAGCCGGTGCTTTGGATGGAGCAGTTGCGGGTGCCGAAATGCACCAGGGTCTTGCAGTTGCGATCCGCTAGGATCTGCACCTCCAGGTGGTTGAAGTCGCGGATGCGTTGCTCAATGAGCACGCCCTCGTCCTTGAACTGCCTGGCCGCATAGTTGCGCACCCGGCGATAGACCGAGCGGAAGAGATCCGGGTCATGCACCTCTTCGATGCCCATGC
>WRHT01000136.1 GCA_009783115.1 Desulfovibrionaceae bacterium
AATATATCTCGTCGGCGAGGGAGAATATCTCTTTTACAGCGTCTTTCTTTTCATCTGTAAACAGCGGACCTACGCCGCAGCCATACACTTTTGTTTTCTTCCCGTGTTTTTTTGCATAACGAAATGCCCAGCAGATTAACGACAATTGCTCCAGTTCCATCAACGGCCCGCCGCCTACAATAGTTTCATCGGCAGATGCGGCAGTAAAGAAAAAGTCTTTGCTGAACACTGGTACAACCTCTGCCTCGATGTCCAGCTCATATATTGTTCGCTTGGTGATGAAGGGGTGTAGTGTACTGATGATTATTTTTACATCGTCTAGTCGTTTTTTGTATTCATCAATAATTCCGCCTAAAATGGCCTTGTCGCCGGTAGTTTCTGTACCGTACCAGCCTGTGATAAAAATTATATAGCGGTTGCTAGGTGTAATCTCACAAAGCTGCACCGGGTTTTGATGCCGTAGTTCAAAGTATTTTTGTATGGTAAATAATTGTTGGTACTGTTGTTCCTCAAGAAAGGATTTGTTGTATAGCTCGTTTGGCGTGCCGAAGCTGTAGTCGTGTGCGCAATGTGTACAGAATTGTTGCTCAATTTCATTAAGTTCTTCACTGCTTCTTGTGAAAACATTCTCAGCTGAATCTTCTAATATATTCCCTTTTATTGTTGATTTTGAAGAACAACAATA
Organism: Desulfovibrionaceae bacterium; assembly: GCA_009783115.1. Next base: position 686 of record WRHT01000136.1, read on the forward strand.
TAAGTCGCCATTATAATCCAAGACCACTAAACTTCTTTTGCCATAACCGCATTCCACAAGCCTTTCCCCGCCGGATAGTATGCTTCGAATGCTTCTATATATTTGTTTCATGTGCTCATGCATTTCAAATGCCAATTCCAATTTATAAAAAAATAACTGCAATTGATATGTTTCATCATTTGTAAAATTTAATATCACATCAGTATTGCTATTATTATTAAGACGATTATTAAAAATAGCTAAACGAAATCTTGAATATAACCCATTGCATTTGATAAAATGTAAAAATTTGTCAACATCCCATACATTAATCTTTGTTATTGTCGTGGATATCCCGTACGATACTCCACTGTTTTTCATCCATTCAATCATGGATATGTTTTTGTCAAAATTTCCAACTGTTCCACGATTTTGATCATGTATATCTCCATATCCATCTATAGAAAGCTGTATATCAAGTGCTTTGTTGTATTGCGAACATAGATTATTTGCTGTTGTAATAAAATTTTTCAGCCTATCCGTTTCTATGGCATTTGTTGAAATACCAATTTGCGTAAGATTTAGTAAATTTTTAATGGCAACTTCTAGATAGTCTACTAAATTTTCGATTAATGTCGGTTCTCCGCCTAAAAAATTAATAATACTCACATTACTAAAAATTGGATTACGAAGAATTTTTTCAAATTCTTCTGTCACAAACTGTTTTTGAGGTGTCTCCTTCCATATATTACACATCACACAATGCGAATTACAATAATTGCTAATATTAAAACTTATAGCTGTAATGCTTTTTTCTACATTTGTATTAACTTTCATATATGTCGCGATACTTTTATCTTCGCTGGTATTGACTTCCATATTCACGCTTATTCTTTCTCGGCGTTTTTGATGCAGCCTTACCAAGCCATACGGGATGATCATTTTAATAATTCTTCTAATCATAACGGCACATCTCTCCATTGTTTTTAGTCATGTACCTCCGGCAGAGTCGGAGGCTTGGCCTGTGAGCCGCTCAAAGCGGCTATAAAATTCTGCGCCTAAAGGCGCTTATCGCGGCAGCTTCATTTGTTCTAATTGCTGCTCACGTTTTTCTTGGTTGAGGATGTATTGACGAATTGTCGCCTCATCACGACCTACAGTCGAAACGAAGTATCCCCGTGCCCAAAAACTCTGCCCAACAAAATTTCGGGCGCGACCCTCGACATCTCGGGCTATGTGAATGGCACTTTTGCCCTTTATATACCCCACTATCTGAGCTACGGAGTATTTGGGCGGGATCTCGATACACATATGAACATGATCCATCCACAGATGGCCTTCTACTATCCTGCACTCGCGCTCTGACGCCAACTTGTGAAACAACTCCCCAAGGTATTTTCTCAATTTCCCAAAAAGAACCTTGCGGCGGCGTTTGGGAATCCACACAATATGGAATTTGCATTCCCATTTCGTATGACATAAGCTATTGTCTCGTTTCATTGAAAGCCTCCTTTGCTCCTTTGAGCGACTCACAAAAGGAGGCTTTCCCCTATTCCCGTAACTGTCAAACTTTATGGGTCTCCCGGCAGAGCCGGGAGATTTCTCTATGAATTAAAGTAAGGGCGCGCGATCTCCCCTTGCCGCGCGCTCCATCCCCTGCGTCGCCAGGATTGTGATTCCCCAAAAAGCTCTCAATACACGCGGCCCGATACGCTGACTGATAAAATATATTCTATATTTTAAATATATTGCTGAACATATTTTGCAGCCGGCGTGCGGAAAAAATTTGACCTTGCCCATAATGGGGGTTAATTTGGGGGTAGACTGGAAGCTATTTCATGATTTATTATAGAATGCCGCCGGAGTTCGCGCACGCCGCGTTTTGGGCGAGCGATACTCACAAGGCGTACATGTGGCGCGACTGATACGACCCCTGACCCTGGCCCAAATCAACAACGCCAGGCCCAGGGAAAAGACCTACAAGCTTTTCGACGGCGGCGGCCTCTTTTTGCAGGTAACGCCCGCGGGCGGCAAGCACTGGAAAATGAAATACCGGCAAGCCAACGGCAAGGAAGGGCTCTTGTCCTTCGGCCCGTACCCGGCGCTCTCCCTGGATCAGGCCAGGCGCAAGCGCGACGAGGCAAGAGCCCAGCGGGTCTCCGGGCTTGATCCGGGGGAGGTCAGGCGGCAGGAAAAGGCCCAGGCGCAATCCCTGGCGCAAAACACCTTCCGCGCCGTAAGCGCCGCATGGCTGGAGCTTGCGCGCGCGAAGGTGACGCGGCGGAGTTATAAAAACTCCAAGCGGCTCCTTGAAAAACGCCTGCTCCCGGCCCTGGGACACCTGCCCGTAAACGCCCTGCGGCCGGGAGATTTTTTGGACGTCTTCCGCCGCATCGAGGCAACAGGCGCCCTCGCCACATCCCGGAAGGCAGGCCAGGCATGCAGCGGCATCATGCGCTACGCCATAGCCCTGGGCCTTGTGGAAATCGACCCGATCCCCTCCATAAACATCCTGCTGCACCCTTACAGGGCGCGGCATTTCTCCGCCATCATCGAACCGGGGGAGCTTGGCAGGCTGCTGGTCCGCCTTGACGCCTACGGGGCGAAAAAAGGCTCCCTCACCGTCAAGACCGCCATACGGATCATGCCCTATGTCTTTGTCCGGACAACGGAACTGACGCACGCGCGATGGGGGGACATCAATTTTGCGACCCGCGAATGGCGATACACGGTCAGCAAGACCAAAACGCCGCACATCGTGCCCCTGGCGCCGCAGGTCATCGCCCTGCTCAAGGAACTCGAAGCCGTAACCGGGGGCGGCGAATACGTCTTTCCCAACGCCCGTGACGCACGCCGGCCGATAAGCGGGGTGACGATGATCGGCGCTTTGCGGCGCATGGGCGTCAGCCGCGGCGAAATGACCGTGCATGGGTTCAGGGCCACGGCGCGCACCCTCCTGGACGAGGTGCTCGGCGAGCGCTATGACCTCATCGAACACCAGCTCGCGCATGCGGTGCGCGATCCGAACGGACGCGCCTATAACCGCACCGCCCACCTTGCCGAGCGCAAGCGCATGATGACCAGGTGGGCCGATTACCTGGACAGCCTGCGCGCAACGGCGCGCGGCGAAGCTTTGCCCTCCCTGTGATGCCGTCATCTTGCCATCCCTTTGCTTGCGCCTTGGCGTCATAGGGGTCGTTTTTGGGGTTTCTCGCGCCGGCAGTGCAGTATCCGCCTGAAGTCACGCCCTTTTTTATAAGCTCCGATATTCTTATGAAAAAACTTATCACACTTTTGCTGGCGGCCGGGATGGTGCTCGGCAGTTTCGCCGGCGCACAGGCCGTTGACTTCAAGGTCAAAGGCGAATTCCAACAGGATTTTTCTCTCACTGATGGCCTCAAATTTGTGAAAAGGGACCGCACTCGCGGCGCCACCCCTGGCAGAAACCGCTATGGAAACGGCGCACTAAACGGCGACCGCGACAATTTCAACGCCAACCAGCGCATTCGCTTCCAGGTTGAAGTGGTGGCGTCCGAAAACCTGAGCGGAACCGTCCAGTTTGAAATGGGCCACGCGAACTGGGGCAACAACGCAGCCGGCGGCGGCAGAGGCGCTTTTGCCCAGTCGGGGGGCAACCGTACCGTCTCGGTCGGCGTGCGCTTT